>CBFDBV010000489.1:0-3621 GCA_965603135.1 uncultured bacterium | reverse complement strand
GCCGTTAGCCCGTCCCCTGTCGCTCCAGGCGCTCTTTGTTCTTCTTCGCGGGCGCGTAGTCGGGCCGCACCGCAAGCGCCTTCTTGTAGTAGTTCAGCGCCGATTCGAGGTTGCCTTGCTTCTCGAGCGCGACGCCCAGGTTGTTGAGCGAGTAGACGAACTCGGGGTCCGCCTTCAGGGCGGCGCGGAAGTGCACGACCGCCTCGGTGAGATTGTCGCGCTTCATATAGATAAGCCCGGCGTTGTTGTGCGCCTCCAGGTTGTCGGGGTCCAGGTCGAGCGTGCGCAGGTACTCGGTCAGCGCCTCGTCGTATTGTTTGCGGTCGTAGTACATATTCGCCAGACCGCAGTGGGCCGCGGCGGCTTCGGGGAACTTCTTGACGGCCGCCTCCCAGTGAGCCAGCGCCTCATCGCTCTGACCGGACCTCTCCAGGGACAGAGCCAGATTCACGTGCGCCACGGCCATCTGGGGGTTGGCCTTGATGGCGCGGCGGAAGTGGGCAATGGCCTCGTCCGCTCGGTCCTGCTGGTACAAAGCCCAGCCGAGGTTGTTGAGGCAGTTGGCGTGGTCGGGCTTGATCTTGAGCGCTTCCCCGTAGGCCTCGGCGGCCTTGGCGTGGTTCTCGAGCCCGGCGTACGCCAGCCCCATGTTGTAGCGCGCGGCGAAGCTGGTGCTGTCAAGCTCCGCGGCGGTCGCCCAGTGCTCGATGGCCTCGGCGTACTTGCCCCCGTTGTACAGCGCCAGGCCCAGCCCCACGTGAGCCTCCACGATCTCGCTGTCCTGCGTCAGTGCAGCTCTGTAGGCCTCGGCGGCCTTGTCGGGCTGCGCGATCTTCATATACAGCGTGCCCAGGATGGTCAGGACGGTGGCGTCAGTCGGCTCCAGGGCGCGCGCCGCCTCGAACTCGCGCGCGGCCTTGAGGGTTTCGCCCGCCTTGCGCAGCGCGTGTCCGAAGCTCACGTGCACCTCGACGTCGTTCGGGGTGATGTCCAGGGCCCGGTTGTACTCGTTGAAGGCCTTGTCCCACTGGGTCTGGCGGGCGTAGAGGTTGGCGAGATTGTAGTGCGCGTCGAGGTACTGGCCGTCCTTTTCGATGGCGAGGTTGTACTGGGCCTCGGCGTTCTGGAAGTCGTTCTTGGCCAGGTAGGCGTTCCCCAGGTTGTTGTAGGTCACAGCGTATTCGGGGTCATGCTCGGCCGCCTTGGTCAGGTACTCGATGGCCTTGTCGGGCTTGCCTAGCTGCAAGGTGACCGAGCCCAGCCAGCACAACACCGTGGCGTCGTCGGGGCGCTTGGCCAGAGCAGCCTGGAAGGCCTTCTCGGCCCCCTCCAGGTCGCCCTCTTCGTACCGCGCCACGCCCTGGTCGAAGGCAGTGAGTCCCTCGTCGTCCTCCTGTGCTACCGCTGCGGGGCACAGAACGAAACCCACGGCCAGCGTCAGCACGACTCCTGTCCAGCGTGTCACCCGGCCAGAGAATCCGCTTGACATTTACTCACCCACTCCTTGCTTCCGCGTCGTATTCCGCCGCGCCCGGTCCGCGGCGGACCAGGACCGAAGGCCTAGAAGGCCGCAGCCGAGGCGGAGCTGCGGTCGCGCCGGCAGAGCGCGGCGGCCGCCCCGGCGATGCCCTCGGGGTCGAGCCGCCACTGCGCCAGCAATCGCTGTCTGTCGCCGCAGGCGACGAAGCTGTCGCCGATGCCCAGGCGCGTCAAGCCAACGCCGGCGAGGCCGCGGTCAGCGAGGGCCTCGACCACCCCGGCGCCGAAGCCGCCGACCAGGATGCCCTCCTCGACGGTGACGATGCGCCCGACCGACTTCGCCAGCGAGCAGATCAACTCCTCGTCGAGGGGCTTGATGAAGCGCGCGTTCACCACGCTGGCCTCGATGCCCTCTTCTGCGAGTTCCTCGGCCGCCGCCAGGGCCTCACGCACCATCGAGCCCACGGCGACTATCGCGACATCCCCGCCCTCGCGAAGCACCTCGGCCTTGCCGACAGGCAGCACCTGTGGCTTGCCCTCGCGCTGCACGCCGGCCGCCTCGCCGCGCGGGTAGCGCAGGCTCGCCGGGCCATCCAGGGACAACGCGGTCACCAGCATATCAGACAGCTCGGCCTCATCCCTGGGCGCCATGGCCGTCATATTCGGAGGATGGCGCATGTAGCTTATGTCAAAGACGCCATGATGGGTCGGGCCATCGTCGCCGACCAGCCCTCCGCGGTCCACCGCGAAGACCACCGGCAGGTTCTGAAGGCAGACGTCGTGGATGATCTGATCGTACGATCGCTGAAGGAAAGTCGAGTAGACGGCCACCACGGGCCGCATGCCGGCCGCCGCCAGGCCGGCGGCGAAGGTCACCGCGTGCTGCTCGCACAGGCCCACGTCGAAGCAGCGGCCGGGGAAGCGGCGTTTGAACTGCTCCAGGCCCGTGCCGTCGAGCATCGCGGCGGTGATGGCGACTATGCGGTCATCGTGCTCGGCGATCTCGGTGAGGGCCTCGCCGAAGACCTCGCTGTAGCTGGGCCGGCTCGCGCTATTGGTCGCCTCTCCGGTGCGCACCTCGAACGGCCTGGTGCCGTGGAACCGGCGCGGGTCGCGCTCGGCGGGCTGGTAACCCTTGCCCTTGGTCGTGAGCACGTGCACCAGCACCGGCCCCGGCACGCGGACTGCGCCCCGGAAGATCTCCACGAGCGCCTCCAGGTCGTGCCCATCAATCGGCCCCAGGTAGGTGAAGCCCAGGTACTCGAAGAGCATCCCCGGTACTATGAACCCCTTCACGCCCACCCGGAAGTGGTCCATCGCCTCGATCATCGCCTCGCCCATCGGTACGCGTTCGAGCATCCTGGTCACGTCGTCCCGCGCCCGGCGCATCGTGGGCGTGACGTTCGCCCGCAGGCGAGAGAGCATAGTGGACAGCGCCCCCACGTTGCGCGAGATGCTCATCTCGTTGTCGTTGAGCACGACGGTGATGTCCGCGCCCGCGTCGCCGGCCTGGTTGAGGCCCTCCAGGGCCAGCCCACCGGTCAGCGCGCCGTCGCCGATCACCGCCACGATGCGCTCCGAGCTGCCCCGCAGGTCGCGGGCCACGGCGAATCCCAGCGCCGCCGAGATCGAGGTGCTCCCATGTCCCGCCCCGAAGGCGTCGTACTCGCTCTCCTCGCGCACGCAGAAGCCCGACAGCCCGTCGAATTGCCGCAGCCGGTCGAAGCCTCCTTGCCGCCCGGTGAGCAGCTTGTGCGCGTAGCACTGGTGGCTCACGTCCCAGATGATCTTGTCCCTGGGGGCATCCAGCACGTGGTGCAGCGCCAGGGTCAGCTCAACCACCCCGAGGTTGGGCGCAAGGTGGCCCCCGGTCTTGGAGGTGGTCTTGATGATGCTGTCGCGGATCTCGTCGGCCAGCGAGCGCAGCTCGCGCACCGACAGGCGCTTCACATCCGCCGGCGATTTGATCTCTTCAAGCCTCTTCGGCATCGCTATCGTCAACCTCGAAGGGGTCTGTCTGCCCCTCCTCGTCAATGAGCTCTCTGATTCTCGCCTCGGCCTTCTCCAGCATGGCGGCACAGTGGTCCTTGAGCTTCATCGCCCGCTCAAAGCGCGTGAGCATATCCTCCAGCGCGACCTGGC
>CBFDBV010000488.1:0-3624 GCA_965603135.1 uncultured bacterium | reverse complement strand
AGCCCGACTCGTTCGTCGTTGCCCACAGCATCACAGGAGTCGGGCTGGAAAGCCCGACCTACGAGATGAGAAGCCCGCAACTCGCGCCGAGTTTGACCGGTCGGGGTCGTTGGCATATAATGGCCGAGTTGTCGGGCCAGCCGCCGGCGGCGAGCCGGGAAGTGTGAGTGACAATGAAGGCTGTCATCCTGTGCGCAGGCCACGGGACGCGGATGCGGCCCCTGACCTACTACGTCAACAAGGGCATGATCCCGGTCGCGGGAAAGCCGCTGCTCGAGCACATAGTCGTCAAGCTCGGCGAGCAGGGATTCCCGGACATCGTCGTCGCCCTGTCAGTGCTCGGTGACCAGGTGACTCATCACTTCGGTGACGGCGAGCGCTTCGGGGTGCGTATGCAGTACTCGTTCAGCGACGAACCGCTGGGGACCGCCGGCGAGGTGGACGCGATGCGCGCGCTGCTCGAAGGCGAAGACGACTTCCTGGTGCACTACGGTGACATCCTCACCGACCTCGACGCGAAGGCGCTGGCCGAGCAGCACCTGCACGAGCACGCGACTGCGACGCTGGGCCTGGTGAGCGGCGTTCGCGTACACACCGGCGTCGCGGAACTCGGCGAGGCGGGGGAGGTCGTCTCCTTCGTCGAGAAGCCGCCGCTGGAGAAGCCCTGCAATGCCGCCGTGCTGGCGCTGAGCCGCCGGGCGCTCGACTACTGCGCCCGCGGCAGGGACTTCTCGAATGACGTCATTCCCGAGATGATCGCGGCCGGAGAGCGCGTCTTCGGCTTCCTGGATGAGAGGGCCTACTGGTACGACGTGGGGCGGCTGTCGGACCTCAAGGACGCCAACCAGGCGCTGGGAGGCAGCCAACCCCAAGTACCCGCGTAGGTCGGGGCTTCCAAGCCTGTCCGCCGAAGCCTTGGCGAAGGCGGGCCCGACAACACTGAAGGCCGGACCCACGCCATGGCGGCGCAGGCAGTGGGCCGGCCTCTCCTCGTGACAGGACGGCTACAGGGAAGGTGTGTGCCGAACGATGGCGGACGCAGACCGAAGTCTGACGGCTGAGCTGAAGGCGCGGGCGGTGGAGATGGGAGCGGACCTGGTCGGCATCGGCCCGGTTAGCCGGTGGAAAGACGCACCGATACAGATGAACCCGGTCGGGCATATGCCGGACGCGCGGTTCGTGGTGGTGGTCGGCATGCATCACCCGAATGCCTGCGTGGAGCTGGGAGGCGTGCCGACAGCCCATGACACGGGGCCGTACTCGGTGCAGGGCACGCTCAGCGAGGTCGGCGAGCACGTTCAGTTCCACCTTGCGCGCTGGCTGGAGGCCCAGGGCCATCGCGCGATGCCCATCGCCGCCACCAACATCTGGCGCTACCGCCCGTACAAGGAGGTTGAGCGCCCCTTCGGGCCGGACATCTCCAACATACACGCCGCGGCATGCTGCGGCCTGGGCGAGATCGGCTATCACGGCTTGATGATCACCCCGGAGTTCGGCACCTGGCAGCGCTTCTGCTGTATGTTCACCGACGCCCCGCTGGAGCCGGACCCGATGTACGATGGCCCGCCGCTGTGCGACCGGTGCGACCTCTGCGTCAAGATGTGCGAGGAGAAGTGCGGCGGGGCGCTGGCGCATGAGGTAGATGGTGAGGTCGTTCTGAATATCGAAGGCAAGGAGTTCAGGTATGCGCGCAAGAATCTCTGGCGCTGCGCCTGGAGCGAGCACTTCGGCCTTGACGCATACCTGGACAAGCCCGAGCACATAGATGAGCAGGTGATCGTCGAGCAGCTTGCCGAGCATGGCCGCAGAGGAGGCGTGCAGGGGCCCTGCCTGAAGTACTGCCGGCCGCCTCACCTGCGGGACAAGTCGGAACTCAAGGAGGTTGCCCAAGACGCGCCCGCCGACAGAAGGCTGACCGAGCGGGTGAAGCAAGTGGCCCGCGAGGGGCGGATGGCGGTCATCGGCATCGCCGACGTCTCGCAGTTCGAAGAGGGCAGCCCCGAGGACCCGCGGGAGCATCTGCCGGGCTGCCGGTCGGTCATCACCGTTGGCATTGACTGGCCGGAGGACTCCGCGCCGAGCGCTTGCGGGCCGTTGGCTGAGCCTTGCCAGGGGACGCTGTGGGGAGCGGGGCTGCTGCTGGACCACCTGGACTTCGGCCTGGCGCGCGCGCTGGAGCGCTGGGGCTACTACACGGTCATCAGGACGCGCTTCTCGCCCGCGGCTGGGGCTGAGACGGCGGGCCTGGGCGAACGCGATGGCGATGGCGCGCTGGTCAGCCCCAGGTACGGCAAGCGGCTGGCGTTCAGGACTATCCTCACGCAGGCGCCCTTGGCCCCGGGCGCAACTGACTTCATCCGGCAGGCGAAAAAGACGCCGCCCACCGCGCATGACCTCGAGCACCTGATGGGTGATTTCGGCGCGGAGTTGGTGGGCGTGGTGCCCGCTGAGACGCTGGAGGCCATTGCCCACCAGCTTAGGGGCCTTGTTGACGAGGAGACCCTCAGGGTCAACGTCATCGAGACCGGGCCAATCCACGGCAAGATGACGCCGAAGATCGCACCCCGGGAGAGGGCGCGCCTCACCGGGCCCAGCGACTGGGTTGAGGGCGCGCGCTCGGTGATCGTGCTCGGAATGTCCTACCCGGAGCCGAACCTGGGCCGCGCCGGCGAGCCACCCGCCGACGCGGTCGGGCCCTACGCCTTCTCGCAGTACGCGGCGATCCGCGAGCTTGGCATTGACGCATTGACGATCGCCCGCGAGCTGGAGCACCGCGGCTACCGCGCAGCGATCACCTACGACCTGTGCGGGTGCGGCTCGACCACACAGAACCCAAGGCTCAGCGCGCCCGATATCTTCTGCAACCGCTTCGCGGCGGCCGCCGCGGGCCTGGGCGTGATCGGCCGCGCGGGATTCGTCATCACGCCGGAGTTCGATGCGAGGGTCCGTTACGTCGCCATCGTCACGGACGCGGAGATCGAGCCGACGGAGTCGAAGGTCAAGGGCTTCAACCCGTGCGAGGGCTGCGATGCCCCGTGCCTGAGCGCGTGTCCGGTGAGGGCGCTGTCACTGTCCGAGGAAGAGCAGGTGCGATCTGATGGGCTCGCAGCGAGTTGGTCACGGCGTGACTTCCTACGCTGCGACTGGGCGAAGAAGTATGCGCTGGTGGGAGAGGAGGGCCCTAGGTACCTGGGTTCGACGACCGATGTCCCGCCGCCGGAGGGCGAGATAACCGCCGAACAGACCGCGGAAGCGCTCACCAGGAAGGACCCGGTCCAGCGCCATTGGGACTGCATCCTGGAGCCCTGCCTCAAGGCCTGTCACCACGTCCAGCAGGGGGCAAAGGGCAATAGCAAAGGGGAACGGCGAACGGCGGCAATGGGCAAGCGGCCAACGGTGCACAGCAGTTGACGCGTAGGCGAGCGCCGTACAGAGAAAAGGGGCCCCTGCTTGGGCCCCCAGAGGCAAAGCCTCCCACCTCCAGGTAAACTGGATTGTCTTGATTATACCCGTCTGCAGGGCACCTGTCAAACCTAACCCCGATTGCTCGCGTAGGTCGGCCTGCGCCTGACGAAAATCGTCAGGCGCAGGTGAAAGCGCGCCACAGCGCGCTTTCAGCTTCCA
>CBFDBV010000487.1:0-3628 GCA_965603135.1 uncultured bacterium | reverse complement strand
TGTCCTCTACCCGCCCCGCCCTGAGCAGCTTGCCCATCGCGATGTCGTTGTTTGCCAGCTTCATCGCAGCTTCGCGGCGCGTGTCCTCCCAGGCCGACGCCCTGGCGATGACCAGCAGCGCGTCCAGGGCCGCGTCCGAGGTGTTGAGCCTGTCGGCCAGCTCGCCCACGATGTGCGCTCTGATGGGGTCGCGATCGAGGGCCGCCTCCTGCCGCATCGCGATCTGCCTGGACTGCTCGGAGGCAGCGGCGATGGCTTCGGCCTCCCGCATGATGTGTTCGGGAACGCCGGCGCCCTCGTCATCCTTCTCGAAGTCCCTGAAGATCTTGCGCGCGCTGGCGGCGTGACCGGGGACGGAGATACCGGGGCGCCGGGCCTCGCGCCGCAGGCACGCCGCGGTCACCAGCGGCTCGAAGACCTCGATCTCCAGGAGGGCATCGGCGATCTGCCGCGCCGACATCTCCGCGCCGGTGAGCAGCAGGTGGCTGAGCAGGTCCCACTGCTTCTCTGCCGTCAGTTGCGCGACGGCCTTGGTCACCTCCCTCGTCAGTGCTCCCTCCATCAGCATGCTGATCTGCCGGGCAAACCTGGCGACGCTCTCAATGCTCAATACCCTCACCTCGCATGGTGCTTATGCCATCCTCCCCTGAGTTCGCCGCGAGGGCGGCGATTCCTCTGTGCGGGAGGCCGCTCAGCCCTCGGCGGTCTCCGCCCACGGGTAACCGGCTGCGGTGGCTCGCACGTTGACCTCTACGAGCTGCCGTTCGCCCGTGGCCAGCAGCCCCAGGCGCTCCTCCACGGCGACCTCAACTTCAGGATCAGAGGCCCCCGCCGCGAGGGCCTTCTCGCGCGCGATGCGCCCCACCTCCTCAGAGGCGAAGGCAACCGCCTCCCCCAGGCTGTCGAACTCCCTTCGCCCGCCTGGAGCGTACACCGCGAAGCTCTCGAACTCGCTGGGGCGCACGGCGATCTGAGCGGCGGCGTGCACCTGACTGACGATGGCCCCGACGGCGTTTGCGACCTCAGCGTGGACCGGGATGATAACCTCCGCGTTCAGCCGCCGGCTCACCGCGGGCATGTACGCACCCGCCGGCGCGCCGATGGCGACCACCGGCCGCTGATAGGCGGCGGACAAGACGACCGGGCCGGCCTCATCCGCCGCGAGGATCTTGTCGAGCAGCCTCCGGCAGACCTCGCAGCGACCCAGGTGATCGTCGGGTGGCAGTTGGCCGTCGAGTTCATTGCGGAGCACGCTCAGGCACAGCAGCCTGGTCATCTGCTCGAGGACCAAGGCCACGAGCCGCTCGGTCGGGCAGCCGTACAGGTGCGCGAAAGCCTCGACGCCGGCACGCGCAGCCTCCGTGTTCCACGCCGTGAACTCCTCGGTGAAGTGCAGCAGGTCCGTGGGGGTCAGGGCCGAACGCTGCACCACGCCCCGGTCCTCCATCCGGCGCGTGTTGAGCAGTCGCGGGGAGGCCAGCCCGAGCCGCAGCGCCAGGGCCCGGCGGCTCAGGGGCTGCTCGCCGATGCTGTCGAGCACCTCGGCCTCGCTGGTGGAGATCCCGCCGAGGCCGGCCTGATGGGCCAGCGGCCCCGCCACGAAGAAGTCCAGGGCGGCGGCCGAGCTGCGATCCGCCCAGTCGTCCCGCGGGATCAGGCGGAGCGCCTCCAGCACCGCCTCGGGGTGCATCTCGCCCAGGTAGCTGATCGGCACGACGCGGCGCGGCCCCACCTTGAGATCGCGGTCCGCGTTGAAGTCCAGGGCGCTATCTCCACCCAGGCCGATGGTGGAGACCTCCACGGCCTCCACGCTGGTCTGCCAGCCCCCGACGTTGGCCCCCTGCTCGGACAGGCGCGCACGTCCCTTGACGACCAGCGCCGCGTCGGTGGTGGTGCCGCCGATGTCCACCACCGCCGCGTCCTGCGCCTGCGCGAGGTGTTGAGCGCCGAAGACGCTGGCGGCCGGACCGGACAGAATCGTCTCGATGGGACGCGCGCGCGCCGTCGCGAGGTTGATGAGCGAGCCATCGCCCTTCACGACCATCAGCGGCGCGTGGATCCTGCGGGCCGCCAGCGTCCGCTCGGAGGCATCGAGCAGGCGCGCGATCAGCGGCAGCAAGCGCGCGTTCAGAGCCGCCGTGTTGGCGCGGTTCACGAAGTTCAGCCGCGCCGACAGGTCGTGCCCGCAGACTACCGGCAGGTCACAGACCTCGCCGATGACCTCGCGTGCCAGCAGCTCGTGCGCGGGGTTGCGCACACTCGCGTAGCCCGAGACCGCGAGGGAGTCCACGCCCTCGTCAATCAGCCTGCGCACCTGTTGCCGGCAGCCCTCGGCGTCAAAGGGCGCCAGCTCGGTGCCCTCGATGCTCATCCTGCCGCCGACGACCGCCCGGTGAGGCCAGCGGATCGCGCTCGGCTCGAAGCCGGCCGGCGGCATCAGAATGCAGCCCGGCTCGCCGCCCCGACCCTCGACGATGGCGTTGGTGGCGAAGGTGGTTGACAGCGCGACCAGCCGCACGTGCGGGAGCAAACGCGCTTCCAGGCTGTCGAGCGCCTCCCCTATGCCGATGAGCAGGTCATGATGGGTGGTCAGCGCCTTCGCCTTCGAGCGCACGCAGCCCCGGGCGAAGTCGTAGATGACCGCATCCGTGTAAGTGCCGCCCGCGTCAATGCCCAGCCCCAGGCCCGCGCGCCGGTCGTCTTCGGGCTCAATCGTCACGGGCTTCGTCGCCGGTCGTGGGGACGGAGCAGGAGCCGCCTCGGTGGCCCCGCGTGACACCGCCAGGAGCACGCGCTGGTCGCCGCTGGCCTCGGCGCGTTGCCCGGGCCTGAGCACCACGAAATGCTCCTCATCCCAGCGCCCACTCAACAGGTCGCGCAGCAGCCCGGTATCGCCGCGCAGCCGCTCGCACTCCCAGCCGAGGCCCTCCGCGATCATCTCGCCCAGCCGCAGGCATGGCTCGACCTCGGCGCAGCCGGTGTCAATGACCGCCACGCGCGTGTAGTTGCGCTTCCAACTGTCCTGGAAGCGTACGATCTCTGCCGCCGCTTCCTCGCCGAACTGCTCGACCAGTTCCGGATACCGTGGATGGTCCTCGGCGCGCAGGCTCCAGCGGGCGCGGTGGTGCTCGCCGTCGGCGGCCAGCTTCTTCTGATACCATCCAGGGGTCAGGTAGTAGGTGCCTGGGTGCCGCTGGAACTGCCGTCGGTACTCCTCGCGCGAGCCCAGGAACAGCGTCAGGCAGTCGTGAACGCGCGGGATGACCACGGGGATGCTGCGGGCCACCAGCCCGGCCGTGCCCCGCCCGCAAAGCCCGTATCCCAGGCAGAGGGCGTCGCAGTCGGCCTCCGCGGCCTCGTCAATCCTCTGCTGGATGGTCTCGCGCAGGAGGTTGGGGGTGGCGTGCAGCCCGGCCTCGAGGAACTCCAGGTCAACATCGTTGCCGCACTGCGGGGCGAGCGCGGTCAACTCCGGTTCGAAGACGCCGCAGGCGACGACTCTCAGCTTCATTACGTGGCGCGTCCCCCGACAAGGGCCTCAGTGGCGCCCTTTGAGTTTGCGGGAGTTTACTCGAAAGCTCCTTGATGCGCAAGGGGAAGGCGAACCAGGAGAGCGTCACCAGAAGTG
>CBFDBV010000486.1:0-3633 GCA_965603135.1 uncultured bacterium | reverse complement strand
AAGGCCAATCTTGCGGCGGACGCGGCGCGGCGGCGCGCCTCGGTGTCCGCATTCTCCGGCAAGAGTGCCTCGGCGATCGCCTCGGGGTTCCGCGCGACCAGCTCAGCGATGGCACCGAACTTGATCTCACTGGCGGCGGCGTCGGTGCGGGCTACCATCAACGGTTCGAGCCCGCGCAGGTCGCCCACCGTCGCGAGGCCGGAGGCGGCATAGAGAACCACCATGGGCTCGTCGGACTCCAGGAGGCGCACCAACTTGTCGACGCCGGTATGCCCCAGGGCAGCCAGGCTCTTTGCGACAGTCGCGCGAGCGAAGGACAGGTCCCTGTCGTCTGTCAACGCCTTCTCCAGGGCTTCTACGGCACGGGCGCCGTCGAGCCTCGCGATAGCGCTAGCAGCGGCCAGCGCGACGCCGAGGTGGGTTGTCCGCTCGAGGACCGCGACAAGCTCGGGCACGCGGCGGCCATCCCACAAGCTGCCGAGAGCGCAGCAGGCCGCCTGTCGAACGACCTCATCGTCGTCGTCAAGGGCGGCTATCAGGACATCGCGGGCCCGTGGATCGCCGATGCGGCCGAGTGCTGTGATCGCCTCCTCACGTGCCCCCTCGTAGGGATGGGCAGCGGCCTCTATCAAGGGCTCGACCGCGGCTGCATCCAGGATACGGCCGAGCGCCCCGGCGGCTGCAGTAGCCTTGCCGCCGCCGCCGGTCTGGAGGGCCCCGATCAGCGGCTCGACGAAGGCGCTGTCCCGGGTGAGGCCCATGGCGCGGATCGCCGTCAGGCCGACCCTGCTGTCCTCGTCGTCGAGCGCGGCGACCAGCGTCTCGAAGATCTGCTCCTCGGTCGCTGCGGTCTCAGGGCGCTCGCGCCAGGTCCCCGGCCTGCGTTCAGGATCTCCCATGATGTAGGCCTCAGCCAGCGCCTCCTCGGCCTCGCGCTCGCCGACGCGGTGGATCAGCGCATCAACGGCCTCTTCGGTCGCCAGCCAGCCGAGCGCCATCATGGCAAGCTGTCGGATGCGGCGCTTCTCGTGGTGCATGGCCTTTCGAAGAGTCGGCACGGCCTCCGGGCCCAGGTTAACGAGGCCGTTTGCCAGCGTCTCCATGGCTTCGCCGTGAAGTGGTGGATTCTCCAGCGCCGATAGGCCCGCGAAGAATAACTCGACCCGCTCGGGGACACCGAGCTGCGTCGGATCGGCCGGAAGCTGCATCTCGGCCGGGTCCGCATCCTGCGCCCGCGCGACTAACCGGGGCTGCCGCGGCCATAGAAACAGGGCCGTCAGCAAAGCCGCTGCAACAAGCGCCAACACCGCAATCCTGCGCAACATGGCCGGCACCTCCATCCAAGGCTCCACACGTTGCCACGTGATACTGTGACCTCTGGCCTGCGCTCTGCGGATGCGTGAACTGAGACGATGCAGCCCGAGGGCCGCAGATATCTTGGCCCGCGCCCGCCGGGCAGACCAACTCCGCAAGGACCTCGACTCCCTGCGGCAGACCTTTCCGCGTGTCCGCGGCCGTAACCTGCACCCACATCCGGCGCGGCGTCTGCGATGAACTCCCCACGGCGAGCGTCGTCCAAGGAGTAGAACTCATTTCACAACCCCCAGTAGGGCGGGCTTCCAGCCTGCCAATGCGGCTCGCGGAGGTTCTGAAACAGCTTCTGGTGGTGCGGCATGCCCCGCGTCCCCCGGAGTTTTGGCGAAGGGCGCTCGCCGCCGCGAACTCCCGGCAGGCGTTGGCCTCGCTTTCCAGGAATGTGGATGGCTCGGGGCGCAAGCGATGTCGTTCCCGTCCGGAGGGGGCGCTTTCCACTAGCGTTGCCGTGCGGAGGGGCCGGTTTCCACACCGGCCCGTCGCGCGGAGCGCGACACCGTAGGTCATTCAGTTGCCCCCCCACACCCGGAGGCCGTGCCAGCGTCCTGCACGGCAAACGGGGACGGGCCTTCGGCCCGCGGGCCGGTGTGGAAACCGGCCCCTCCGTTTGCAGGCGAGAAGCGAAAGGCGGGAGCCGAGAAACGGCCAACGCCACGATCGCCTCCGGGAGGCGCATGCCGAGGAGGGTGAGGGGTTCCTCCGGATCCCCCGGCCCTTTCGCATTTCTCGAAAACGAGGAGGGCGCCTGCCTGCACGAACGGCAAGTGCGGGGGCTGATCCCGCCTCGGCGGGACCGCCACGAACGACAATCCACCAAGCGCGGGGCGAGCAGAGGAGACCTGACGATGACAAGCTGCGAGGTGCGTTCGCTCACCGCGAAGCTCGTGGCGGCCGTCGCCTTCGTCGCGCTGGCGACGGGCTGCACGCTGCAAGTTGCCGCCGATGACCAGGCCCTCGCCTACGAGCTCCAGCCGGGGCCATATGAGGTCATAGCCATCGAGGAGAGCGTCCTTCACGACGCCGATCGCGACAAGGACCTCGCCCTCAGGCTCTACGTCCCCGACGCCACCGAGCGGTTCCCCGTCATCATCTTCTCCCATGGCGGGGGAGGCTCCGGGGATGGCTACGAGGAGTTGGGACGGCACTGGGCCAGCCACGGCTACGTCTGCATCCACCCCACGCACGCCGACTCCCTGGAGGCGCGCGGGCTGCGCTGGGAGATAGGGCCCGTGCGCGAGATGATGCGCGATGTGCTCACCAACCCCGAGGGATGGAAGAACCGCGCCGCGGACATATCGTTCATCATTGATGCCTTCAGCGAGATCGAGACGACCACCCCGGACGTGCTGGGGAAGATGGACTACGAGCGCGTCGGCGTGGGCGGGCACTCGTTCGGGGCATACACCTCCCAGATCATCGGCGGGGCGACCATCATCCCGCCCGGCAGCGGCGAGCTTATCAACTATCGCGACGAGCGCGTGAGCTGCATCCTTCCGCTCTCACCGCAGGGCGCGGAACAGATGGGCCTGCACGAGGACTCGTGGGAGGACCTCACGCTCCCTACGATGATTATGAGCGGCTCGGAGGACAAAGGCGCGCTCGGCCAGCCGCCCGAGTGGCGAATGACGCCCTTTCAGCGCGCGCCCGAGGGGGATAAGTACTGCGTCTTCATCGAGGGCGCGAACCACTTCTCGTTCGTCGGGCCGCAGGGCACGCTCCTGCTCCGGTACATGCGGCAGGACGTGGACCCGGCTGAGCAGGCGCGAATCTTCGAGTACGTCAAGATCGCCAGCATCGCCTTCTGGGACGCCTACCTCAAGGGTGACCAAGCGGCGCTGGACTACCTCGCCTCAGACGCGCTGGAGGCCTACGGCCAGGGCGCGGTGACCCTCTCAACCAAGTGACCGGAGGCCACAAACCGCCGTGAACACCCGGACCAGGATCCTGGCGCTCATCTGCGCGCTCGTGGCCGTGCTGCTGCTGGCGGCGCTGGCGGCGATCTCCTGGAGCCGCGCCAGGGCCGCCGGCTGGGCTGTGCCGCGCGCAGTCGTCCCCCCAATGACCGAGCAGCAGTACGAGCGCTGGGCTCGGGCGGTCTTCCTGGAGGAGCATCCCGCCGAGAAGCCGCTCAACTGGGCCATCGCGCGCACGGTCGCCGAGTTCCACGAGAGCCAGCCCGTGGGCAAGTTCATCCTCCACGAAAACGATTGCTCGGACTTCGTCGGCTGCGTGGTGGACCACGCGCTGGGCGCGGGCGCC
>CBFDBV010000485.1:0-3634 GCA_965603135.1 uncultured bacterium | reverse complement strand
ACAGCCTGTACCGTCGAACCGAGCCACAGAGTCTCCGCCAGTTCAGCGAAGAGGGGTGACCGGCATGGCGCAGCAGCCCACCCGGGAATTCGGCGCGTGGTTCAATGAAGCGAAGCTGGGGATGTTCATTCACTGGGGCATCTATGCCCTGCTCGGGCGTGGGGAGCAGGTGATGTTCCGCGAGCACCTCGTGCCCAGCGAATACCGCAAGCTCGCCGACCGCTTCACCGTGCCCAACTACGACGCCAACGAGTGGGCGGCGCTCGCCCGCGACGCCGGGATGCGCTACATGGTGCTCACCTCCAAGCACCACGACGGCTTCTGCCTGTTCGACTCGCCTGGCACCGACTTCAGCGCGCCCAGAACCGCGGCGGGCCGGGACCTGCTGGGCGAGTACGTCGAGGCCTGCCGCGAGGCGGGGCTCCGCGTGGGCATCTACTACTCGCTCCAGGACTGGTCGTGGCCGGTGATGTTCGAGGGCCGGGAGGGCAATGAGGCCGAGTTCGACCGCTTCATCGAGTACACCCACCGCAACATCGAGGCGCTGTGCTCGAACTACGGGAAGATTGACATTATGTGGTTCGACGGGCGCTGGCCGCTGGCGCCCGAGGTCTGGCGGGCCGATGAGATTGACGAGATGGTCCGAGAGTTGCAGCCGGAGATACTCATCACCGGCGACCGGCTCTACGGCAGGCCGCCGGAGCACACCGACAACCCCTTCTTCCGGGGCGACCGGCCGGGCTATTTCGCCACCTCCGAGCGCAGGATCCAGGCCTCCTCCGCCCCCTGCCCCTGGGAGGTCTGCGACCTCACCCAGCACCGCTGGTGGGGATACGTCGCCGGCGAGGGGCACTGGAAGACGCCGACGGAGCTGGTCTACCTGATGGCCGAATCCCTGGCCCAGGGGGCGAACCTGCTGCTGAACGTGGGGCCGAAGGGCGACGGCAGCTTCCCCGACCAGGTCAAGGATCAGCTCTCGGCCCTGGGCGGGTTCACGGCCAGGAACGCGGAGGCCGTCTACGGCTCCACCGGCGCCAACCACCTCTTCGAGTTCATCACCACCGGCAGCCTGACGCAGAAGGGCAACACGCTGTATCTGTGGGTGCAGTGGTGGCATGGGGAGGAGCTGCACCTGTGCGGGCTGGCGAACGAGGTACTGGGCGCGCGGGTGCTGGGCGAGGAGATCGAGGTGCGGGTGGATCGCGAGGGCGAGCAGGTCTACCTGCGTGGCCTTCCCGAGGAGCCGCCTGACGAGCTGTGCACGGTCATTGCCCTGGACCTGGAGGGTGCGCCGGAGGGCTACCCGTGGGCGCAGTTCCGCCTGCACGGGCACAACCCGGATCCCTCCATCTGGGCCGCGTGGGCGAGGACGTGAGGGGGCAGCGCCAAGCCCCGCTGTGCGCGCACGAGTGCCCTCGCCTGCCGTGCGGCGGCCCCAACCCTGGTATCAGGGCGCTAATCGCCTGGGACCCTCAGGCGCTTGGGCCTCTGCGTCTTCGGGGGACGGAGCCTCCTCGGCACCGGCACCCCCTTGAGCCGAGGAGGCGGCACCACCGGAGGGGGTAACGTGCACGCTACCGGTCAGTGCATCTTGAAATGACCTGAGTACCTCGAGATGGCCGGTTTCCTGCGTCATTGCCTCGGCCTTGGCGTGCTCACGCCGCGCCGCCTCGGCTTCCTGCTGTTGCCGCGCCATCGCCTCGGCCTGGGCGGCTTCCAGCTTCTGGGTCTCGGCCTGGAGGTCTTCGAGTTGCCGGTTGAGTTCCGCCACCTGCGCGAGCTGCTGCTTCACGGCCTGGGACTTGGCGGTCACCTCGCTCACGGTCTCATCCTTGGCCATTTGCAGCCTCACGGTCTCGGCCTGCAGTTCCTCGACGTGCCGCTTCATCGCCTCAGCTTTGGCCGCTTGCTGCTCTGCCGCCTCGGCCTCCTGCCTTCGCACCTGGAGAGTGTCGGCCATCAAGGGTAGCAGGGACTGCAAGGCGGCGGCGCTCCTGATCGCCTCCGCCTCGTCGTCGGCAACGCCGGCGGCCTCGATAGCCGCGTTCAGCCGCCGGTCTCGCTCGGCAATGATCGCCTCAGCGACACCCACTTCCGCCTCCCGTTGGGCGATCTGCTCTTCGAGGCTCTCCCTCTCCTCAGCGAGTTCACTATCCTCGTCCGCCACGCGGCGCTTGAGGCCCGCGATCTCTTCCTGGGTGCGCTTCCTGAACTCGGGGTTGGTCAGCAGTTCGTGGTACTTGATGACCGCCTCTAACCTCGTCCTCTCGCCCTCGCGGCCGTCTTGCACCCCCTCTGCATACTCGGCCCCCAAGCTGCGACCCTCCCTGCCGTGCAGGAGGTTCGCCACTATTGCGCCCAGTGCGAACGTGCCGACGCCAACGGCGATGATTACTCCCACTGTGACCGGATCCATGTCACGGGCCTCCTGTCGCTGCCGCTGACACGCAGCCGCATCCCCGGGAGACGCCGACCGAGTGCGGTCACGTGCAGTCTGTGCAGCGAGGCGCTGCCTGAAGCATCTACGCCGCGCTGCAGACGGATTCCTGCCCCTGACAGGCAGCGCAGGACGCCTTCCCGCCCTGCGCTGGGCCGCAGCCACTGCCCAGCCGCTCCCCCTCAAATCGTTACCCGCTCGGGCCCGATGTCAAACCACAACCTTCGAGAGAAGGCTGGAGCAGGCATCCCAGGGCAAAGCCTACGGCGGGCCCCATCTTCTGGAGGGGGCCGGTGGCACAGCACCCCAGAGACCACGCCAGCCACCTCGGCGCTCGCCGTCACACTTATCGCCGAGGCGCACTGATCGTCGCCTCAAGCCGCGCGGCTCAGGGCGAGGGCTGAGGGTTGGCCTCCTCGATCAGCCCTCGCAGGTTGACGACCATGGCGCCGCCGGCCGGGTTATACAGAATCAGGTTCGGAGAGCCATTGGACTGCAGCCCAAGGAGAGCACCGCGCTTCCCGTTCGCGGTGTATATGCAGAGATTCGGCCCGCCATTGTCCAGGCCCAGAACGGCCTGGGTCCCGCCCGATTTGTCCACGAGAACGAAGCTCTGGGCCGCAAGCTGCTGCGCGACCTCGGTCCTTCCCTGCGCAAACGCCGGCGTGCCGTGGAACACCAACTCGGCGACTGCACCGCCCAGGAAGCCGGCGATCACGACCAGCGCCAACATTACGCCGAACTGCTTCGTAGTCATCTCACGTTCCTCCTTTGCCTGATGCACACTGTGTTGCCTGTCAGTTCTACGTGCGGCCGCGCGGCCCTTCCTCGGTTCGCTCCACGGCCAGCGGGGTTACAGATCGGGCAGAATCTGCTGGAAGGGAGCCGGCGGCGCGCCGCAGTGCTCGCGGATGCGATTCATAAGCCGCCAGAACGCGCCGTAGTGGCAGATCGGCGGCAACGCGTGGTCAATGCTGGGTAAGTAGCCCCCGTGGGGGAGCATCGCGGGGACCTTCGCGTCCACCTCCGCGATGGCCGCCGCGCCCGTCCGGTCGGTCATCGCGTGCTTGTCCAGGCCGCCGCAAATGACGAAGCGCGGTAGCTCCTGGCGGATGCGGATGATGTCCGACCCGCCGTGGGTCGGCTCAAAGGCGTGGCACATGTTCACGCCCGCCTCCCACAGGCAGTGCGCGAACT
>CBFDBV010000484.1:0-3645 GCA_965603135.1 uncultured bacterium | reverse complement strand
TCATCGTCCGCGCCATCCGCGAGTTCAACCCGGACCTGGTCATCTGCCACCGCGCCAACGACTACCACCCGGACCATCGGGCGGTCGGCATCCTCGTGCAGGATGCGATCTTCCAGGTCACGCTGCCGAACTTCCTGCCGCTCACGCCGGAGCTGGACGGCTCGCCGGTGCTGGGCTACGCCTCCGACTACTTCACCGACCCCACGCCCTACGTGCCGACGGTCGCGATTGACACCGACGAGGTCTTCGAGCGCAAGATAGACATGGTTCACTGCCACGAGTCGCAGATGTACGAGTGGCTGGCGCGCAACACCGAGGTACCCGAGGGCGACGAGGAGCGGCGGGCTTGGCTGGCTGAGCGGCAGTACGCGCGGTTCGGCGAGCTGGCGGACCGCTTCCGCGATTGCCTCGTCAAGTGGTACGGGCAGGAGCGCGGCAACGCGATCAAGACCTGCGAGACCGTGATGATCTCCGAGTACGGGCGCGGCTTGCCCGAGGACGAAATGCGCGATTACTTCCCCTTCCTGCCCGAGTAACTGGAGGACCTGCCATGACCTTCGACCCCGATCAGAAGCAGGCCATCTACGACCATCTCTGCGAGATGCCCACCGTGGACGCCCACGAGCACCTGCACCCTGAGCCGATGCGCTGCGAGCGCAAGGTGGACATCTTCCTGCTCTTCCATCAGTACCTGCGCGTGGACCTCATCTGCGCGGGCATGGACGAGCAGGCGGCGGCCGACCTCGATGACGAGAACGTGCCGCTGGACCGCAAGTGGGCGTCGCTCGCCCCCTACCTGGACCTGGTGCGCAGCGGCTCGGTCGCGCAGCCGCCCTTCATAGCCCTGCGCAAGTTCTTCGACGCCGACGACCTCACTGAGGACAACTACGCCGAGCTTTCCGCCAGGATGCGGGAGCACAACAGGCCGGGCCTGTACGAGAAGTGCCTGCGCGAGGCCTGCAACATCGTGCTGGTGCTCAATCAGAACCGCACGATGTGGCAGACCGACCTCTTCAAGCCGATTCTGCACGGCCCGCGCTTCATCGGCACCGGCAGCCGGCAGAGCCTGATTGAGGGCTGTGCGGAGGATGACTGCGAGCCGCCGGCCGACCTGGACAGCTACCTGGTGCAGATGGAGGGGCGCGTGCGCAGGCACAAGGCGAACGGGATGCTCGGCGTCAAGGGCCACCTGCATCCGTACGTGCCCGGCGACAAGGACGCGGCCCGCCGGGCATATCCACGGCTGATGGCCGACAGGGCCAGGGCGGACGACGGGCGCATCGTCGAGGCTTACCTCAAGGACCGCCTCTACGAGCTGTGCGGCGAGCTGGACCTGGTGGTGGTGCAGCACAGCGGCATCTGGGCGGGGCAGTGGGCCGACATCGTCCCCATCCGGCCCACGAACATCTTTGCGCTGGCAAATGCGCACCGCAGCACGCGCTTCGATCTCTTCCACGCCGCGAGCCCGCAGCCGGCCGAAGCCGGATTCGTAGGACGCAGCCTGCCCAACGTCTACCTTAACGCCTGCTGGAGCCACCTGCTCTCCCCGGCGCTGACCAAGCAGGCGTACCATATGTGGCTGGACATGATGCCGATCAACAGGGTGATGGCCTGGGGCGGAGACTACTGGTGGGCGGTCGAGAACGTCTACGGCGTAGTGACGAAGGTGCGGGACATCCTGGCGGAGGTGCTGGCCGAGCGCATCGCGGCCGGGGACTTCGGGGAAGCGCGCGCTCTCCAGATCGCGAAACGATGGATGCACGACAACCCGCGCGAGGTCTACTTCCTCGACTGATCGGCGGCTACGTGTCCCCGTCGCGTTCCAACGTTATGCCGAACAGCTCCCGCGCGTTTGCGGCGGTGGCCTCGGCGATCTCCTGCAAGCTCGCGCCGCGCAGCTCAGCGACCTTCTCGGCCACCAGCCTGACGTAGGCCGGCTCGTTGCGCTCGCCCCGGTGCTGCTGCGGCGCGAGATACGGGCAGTCCGTCTCCACCAGCAGCCTCTCCAGCGGTGCCTTTGCGGCGACGGTCTGTATCTTGCTCGCCTTGGGATAGGTCACGTTGCCGGCGATGCCGATGTGCAGGCCGAGGTCAACGCAGCGCAGCGCGAAGTCCAGGTCGCCTGAGAAGCAGTGCATTACGCCGCGCAGCTCGCCGCCGCCCTCGCGCTTGAGCGTCTTCAGCGCGTCTTCGTGCGAGTCGCGCGTGTGGATGATGAGCGGCAGCCGCAGCTCGCGCGCCAGGTGAATCTGCTCGATGAACGCAATCTCCTGGGCGTCACGCGGCGACAGGTCGCGGTAGAAGTCGAGCCCCGTCTCCCCGATGGCCACGATGCGCTCGCCGGCGGCCAGCCGGGCCATCTCCTCGAGCACCTCGGCGCTGGCGGTCGTCGCGTGGTGCGGGTGAACTCCCACCGAGCCGACGACGCCCGGCACCTTGTCAACCAGCTCCGCCACGGCGCGGTTCGAGGCGGCATCGGTGCCGACCGTCACGATCGCGCCGATCTCGGCCGCGGCGGCGCGTCGCAGAACCGCCTCGAGTTCCGCCGCAAGCCTCCTGTCGGTGAGGTGGGCATGGCTGTCTACGAGCATCTCACCTGGCCCCTCACGTTCGGACCAACGACTGCACCGTGCCGGCAGCCTGTGCGCCGTAGTCCCGCCTCGGCGGGACGAAGGCGGGACGCCTCGGTCTGCCGAACCCGTGGCAGGTGAGCGCACCTGCCAGCACGAACGGGGGACATCACGGCGCGAGCGACCCGACGGTCTTCGTGTCCAGCGCCCGGCACAGGGCGAGCGTCAGGCGCAGCGTCGTCTCGTAGTCCTCGCCGCTGATGATGCCCGCGTGGCTGTGGATGTGCCGGGTCGGCACGCCCAGGACCAGGCTCGGCACGCCGCGCGCGGAGATGTGAATGCGGCCCGCATCCGTGCCACCGCGCTCCAGGATCGTGAGCTGGTAGTCGAGGTCGTTCTTCTCGCACAGCTCAATCGTGAGGTCGCGCAGGCGCAGGTTCGCGATGGCCGACCCCTCCATCACGTAGATGGTCACGCCGCCATCCAGCTTGACGGCGGACTCGTGGGCTTCGATGCCCGGCACGTCACCCGCGATGGCCGTCTCCAGCACAATCGCCACGTCCGGCTCCACCGCGAACGCGGAGGTCTGCGCGCCGCGCAGGCCGACCTCCTCCTGCACGGTGCCCACTGCGCACAGCGTGTTGGGATGCCGCTTGCCGGCCAGGCTCTGAAGGGCCTCGATCGCCAGCGCCACGCCCACCCGGTCGTCCCAGCCCTTCGCCAGCAGGCGGTCGCCGTCCGCCATCACGGTGAACGGCGAGATCGGCACAATGGCGTCGCCGGGCCGGATGCCGAAGCGCTCGGTGGCCTGCTCCTTGTCGCGCGCGCCCACGTCAATGAACATCTTCTCCTTGGTGACGACCTTGTTGCGCTCCTCGGCGGGCAGGAGGTGGGGCGCCTTCGCCCCGATGACCCCTTGCACCGGTCCCTTCGAGGTTTCGATGACCACGCGCTGTCCCAGCAGCACCTGATCCCACCAGCCGCCCAGGGCCGAGAACCTCACGAACCCGTCATCGGTCACCAGCTTGACCATGAACCCGATCTCGTCCATGTGCCCGGCCAGCATCACCCGCGG
>CBFDBV010000483.1:0-3652 GCA_965603135.1 uncultured bacterium | reverse complement strand
ATGGCAGAGATCGGCGAGCCGCGCTTTCCCACCACCGACGACAACATGCTGCCGCCCGCGCCTGAGGCCTGCACGGTCACGGTCCAGCAGAGCCAGGACGGCCAGGGCGCTGTCTTCATCTCTACGTCGCCCGAGGGTGTGCTCAAGTACGTGGTGCAGCCGCGCGAGGGCGGTCTCTCCGACGTGACCGCGCAGTTCGGCGAGGGTCCGGTCTTTCAGCCGATGGCGGGCGCCGCGCTGCGCATTGAGACGGCTCTGGGCGCGCTGGCAGCCGATGGCGAGCGCGTGAATGTCGTCACCTCGCGGGTTGAGGGCGACCGGCTTGCTACCAAGTGGCGCTTCTCGGCCGAGGGAGTCAGCGCCGAGTACGAGGTGCGCTATCAGCTTCGCGGGCGCACCCTCATGGTTGATGTGTCGTGTCCTGGTGGCCTGGGGGAAGGGCTGAGCCTCGGGAAGGTGCGCGGCCTTCCCGACGCGCGAGGCCTCGAAGTGCCCTATCTGGTTTTCGCCAACTTCCCCTCGCCCCGGATTGCGATGGGTGGCGGTGTGTTCACCTCGGTGCTCGTGGACTGGTATCACTCCAGCGCCAGCATCATTGACACGAGCGCAGCCAGAGACCAACCTGACGAGGACGGCCTGGCCGTCAACGGTGGGACCGTCTACAGCCGTCTCACCGACGGCACGCGCAACGACCTGGCCGACCGCGTGCTCATCACGGTCTCGCCCGACATCCACGATACCTTCCCCAGCATCGCCACGCCGCGCTCGGACAAGATCGAAGAGCTGGCGCCGGCGATGTTCATCATGAGCTCGATGTTCACGCCGAAGTACTATGCCACGCTGAAGCGCTACGGCCTGGACGAGATCATCGCGATTCACTTCGCGGGAATCTGGTGGACGCGCGCCGGGGAGGGCTTCGCGATGCGCTGGCGCCCGCGGCCCGACCTGACCGAGGAGCAGGTGGCCCAGTACCGGGCCGACATCAAGGGCCTCGGGTACAAGTGGGGGATGCTGGTCAACTACACGTGCTTTATGCCCGTCACCGAATACTGGGATGAGAACCTCATCTCGCTTACGAGAGAAGGGAGGCTCGCGGACGGCTGGTACGGCACCTATCAGACGAAGCCGAACGCGATGCGCGAACTGGCTCGCATCGTGGGCGAGAACATCCGCGCCCGCTACCCCACCGACTGCGTCTACCTGGACGTACACACCAACTGGGGAGCCGCCGCGCTAGACTACGAGGCGGGCGTTGAGGGCGCTGGAACCGTGCGAGCAGTGATCCTGGGCAATGCGGCGTGCATCCGTGAGGTCCACCGGCAACAGGACTCGCTGTGCAGCGAGGGCATCCGCCGATGGCTCTACGCGGGGCTGGCGGATATGGACTACGCGCAGTGGGTCGGGCGCCAGAAGTCCGAGCACAAGCCACTGCTGCCCGACTTCGACCTGCTGCGCATCCACCCGAAGCAGATCGGCACGGCCATGGGATACGGGCCCAGGTGCTTCTTCAGCGACGAGGCCCTGGCCGAGTACTTCAAGGACCCCTGCGTCGGCACGAGCCATCAGCCGTTCTATCACTACGTGGCGGCCACACTCGCGCACGGCCATTCGGCGATGATCGGATACGGCTACTTCCCCGCCCTGGCGCGCACGATCCACTACTACGCGCTGCTGAGCGGGCCGCAGGAGGACTACCTGCCCGACACGGTGGCGGACATAGACTGGTACTCGGACGATGCCGGCGAGTTCGCCACGACCAGCGAGGCCCTGCAAACCGGCGTGCGCGAGGCGGGGAAGCTGCGCGTCAGCTATGCGGGCGGGCAGGTGGTTCACGTCAACTACCACCCCGAGGATACGTGGCGGCTCACCGTTGACGAGCGCGAGTTCCTGCTGCCGCCCTACGGTTGGCTCATCACCAAGCCGGGGGAGATCCTCGCTTACAGCGCGCTCGTCGAGGGGCGCCGCGTGGACTACGTCGAGTGCCCGCGCTACCTCTACCTGAACTCGGGCGAGGGGCCGGTGACCGAAGGCGCGGTGACGGTGGACGGGGCGGTCTTCATCAAGCGCGGCAGGCCGCTGGTGGTGATCCCGTGCGGCGACCTGGGGCGCTGGCAGGCGGAGCCCTGCGAGGCTTACCCGATGTTCCGGGACCGGGGTCTTGAGGGCGCCCCGGGTGACCGCGGCGTGCGGTTGCTGCGCATAGACGCCGCGCGTCTCCTGGGCGTGGGCGAGGCGGAGAGGCTGAATCTCGCTCACCGCGACGAGCAGGGCGGCGTCGTGAAGACCGAGACGGTCGCGGCAGGGGCCATCGAGATCTCGCCCTCGGCCGAGATCGCCGACTACCTCGCAGGCTGAGCGAGCGTCGAGAGAGAACACGGTGCACGGCGCAGGTCAGCCCGCACCGACCTCCGCCAGCGCGCGCAACAGGGCGTCGCGACGGTTCAGAAGTGAGGCCGGATTCCGGTCGAAGTAGTGGAAGTCCACGAACACCTCGGGCGTGGGATCAAGCAGGGCCTTCAGCTTGTGACTCTGCTCGGCGGATAGCCTCCCCCCATCCACCAGGCTCTGCGCCAGCCGCATCAGCGCGACATCCTCCAGCGCGTCCCGAGTGACCTTCAGGCGCATTGAGGGCAGCACCGCGCCGTCCGGCTCGCGCGGCGGATAGACGCGGAAGTTGTTGCCGTTGTGCACCCCCCCGTACGGGTAGCCGGAGAGCTTGTCGGAAAGCTCCAGCGTCTCCCAGAAGTCCGGCCTCATCCCGCGCGCGGAGAACCCGGCCCAGATGAAGACGCCCTTCGCGCCGCAGTAGTACGACATCCAGAGCGCCAGCCGATGCTCCAGCGCGGGGTTGTCTATCTGCATGTTCGGAGCCCTGACCAGCGGCGCCCGCATCTGCCAGCGAATCGGCAGGTGGCAGTAGTAGTGCCACAGCTCGGGCGCCGCCAGGTTGCGATGCTCCTGGGGGTCGTAGCGGCTCGCCGAGACGTCCGTCAGCCAGATGTCGCAGCCCTGCTCCATGCTCTCGTGATACTCGGAGGCGAGGTAGGTGCGCACGCCCGGGTACTTCTCATGTATCTCGCGGTGGTTGGCGATGTTCTGCGTGGCGAAGGTCTCGTCGTCGGGCTCATCGGGGCCCGCGTATATCAGGCACTGCTCCACCCAGCCCGCCTGCTTGATGTGCGCGTAGGCCGCATCGCGGTCCTCGGCCTTCACCCCGCGCAGGTCAAAGAAGCGCTGCCCGCGCGCCGCCAGGAACTCGTGCATCTCGTCGAAGGCGGAGGGGTCCTCGGTGCTCCAGAGACCGGCCAGCGCGTCCGCCGGCTGGAGGTGGTGGGCCAGGGCAAGCTCGCACATGCCCCGGAACTGCTCGTCGGTAAGCTCCTTGTCGGCATACCTGCGGCCGAACCAGCCGATGAAGGGGTAGCCCCTGGGCTCCAGGTCGAGGCCCGGGACGACCTCGATGCGCAGCGCCGCGTTTGCCGTCTGCGTACCGTCGGTCAGGCTCGCGCGGCAGACGATCTCGCCGCCGGGATGATCCGCCGGGATCTCGACATCCACCCAGAACACGCCGCAGTCCATTTCGGTAACGCTGACCTGGCTCTCAGGCACCAGCGGGTCCGGCCAACGGTCCGACTGAAGCCGAGGGTAGGCG
>CBFDBV010000482.1:0-3655 GCA_965603135.1 uncultured bacterium | reverse complement strand
ACATTGTGCGGCTCGCCCGGTCCGCCGTAGTCCTCGCGGGCCTGGAGCATCGCGAAGTAGTTCTCCAGCGGCACGCCCTCGAAGATGCAGTTGCTGGTGCAGAAGACGTAGGCTCCCTGGTCCACGCCGCCGTGTTCCAGGCAATACAGCGCGCTCTCGCGCACCTCCTGGGGAGTGCCGGCGTGCACCAGCGCGCAGTTGACGTTGCCGCACAGGCACAGGTCCGGGCCCACCAGCCGCCTGACCTCGGCGATGTCCACGCCCGCCATCGGGTCGAGGGAGTGCAGCCCATCTATGCCGGTGCCCACGAGCTGGTCGAGGATGGGCATTATGTCCCCGTCGGTGTGCTTCACGGCGTAGGCCCCGGCCTCCTGGATGCCCTCCACCGCGCGCCGCAGGGCGGGCGTGACGTACTCGGCGAACATATTCGGCGACAGGAAGGGCCCGTCGTTGAAGCAGTAGTCGGCGCACATCAGGATGACCTCGGCGCCGCCCTCGACGAAGCGGCGGACGTTCGCCAGGTTCTCGTCAATGCGCCGCGCCTGCTCGTCGAGCGCCTCCTGCTTCTGCTCGAAGAAGTAGACGATCTGATCGGTCATGTTCTTGCCGCTGGGGATGGCGTAGGTGCCGTCAGCGAAGCCCGCGAGCATAATGCGGTCGCCGACGAGGTCCCGGAAGTAGTCGAAGGAGCGAAGCTGGTCCTCGAGGTCGAGGCCGTGAAAGCCGGTGCAGAGGGCCCAGTCGAGCTGCTCGTAGATGTCCGCCCACATCTTCGCGTTCTCGCGCAGGAGCCCGTCGCGCTCGGGGCCCTCGACGCCCTCCAGGTCGGCGCGCTCCAGGCGCTTACGGCCGACGAGCGCCTCGCAGCGCTTGAAGACCAGCTCGAAGTGCGGGGGCAGCCCCGGCGGCGTCCCGCCCTCAAGGGCGACAATCATCTTCTCGCGGGGAGTCATCTCTTCGGACACGCGCTCCATCCTTGGGTCCCGGGCTGCGGTGGGGGGACAGGCGAGTCTTCCCCCCTCGTTCCCGCACGACCTGCCGGTGTCGCGGCGGAGCGCATCCCCCTTCGCCAAGGCTACGGCGCAGGAGTCGGCGGACAGGAGCCAACTGTCGGGCTGGAAGCCCGACCTACTGGTTGGCTATCCAGCGCAGGGCTTGCCCTGCATGCACCCTTGCCTTCTCTGCGCAGGGATGGTGGAATGAGCCGCAAGGTGAACGCGCTTGGACGCGGAAATGACTCGTGGTCGAAGCACACGGAAAGAGGTGTCAGGCAATGCACATCGTGGACGTTCATCAGTTCGAGGCGAGCGAAGTCGAAGGCCATGGAGCCGAGGGCGTGACCATCCAGTGGCTGATAGACGAGAGCATCGGCGCGCCGAACTTCGCGATGCGGCGGTTCGTCATCGCACCGGGCGGGCATACGCCCTCCCACGCGCACCCGTGGGAGCATGAGGTCTACATCGTGCGCGGCCACGGTGAGGCGATCCTCGACGACGGCCCGGTGCCGTTCGCGCCGGACAATGCGATCTTCATCCCGCCCGACGAGCACCATCAGTTCCGCAACACGGGCGATGAGCCGCTTGAGATGCTCTGCCTGGTGCCCAACGGCCCGGCAACCGAGCACTGAGCAGAGGAGTGATGAACGTGGTCAGGCTGGCCGTTGCTGCCCTGCTCTGTGTGCCGGTGGCTGCTCTCGCCCAGGAGAACGTGGTTGCGAACCCGGGCTTTGAGGAGGGTGCAACGCCCTGGGGCCTGGTAAACGACTGGTACGCGCGCAACGATCCCAAGCGCGCCAGCCCGGGCGTCATCGAGGACGCCTTCGCTCATTCGGGTCAGGCGTGCCTGCGCATTGACGGCCAGGGAAGTCGCGGCCTCGCCATTCAGAGCCCCCTCAAGGTGCAGGCGGCAGCGAAGTACCGCGTGAGCTGCTGGATGAAGGGAGAGAACATGGGGGCCGCGCGCGCGGGGCCCCTCATCGAGTTCTGGAACGCGGACAACGTCCACCTGACCGGCAGGTTCTGGGCGGAGGACGTGCCCGCAGACTGGCAGCGCATCTCGCGGGTCATATATGCGCCCAAGCACACTGCCTACGCAAAGATAATGTGCGCCACGAACGCCGACAACGACGGGCAGGTCTGGTTCGATGACGTAGAGGTACGCCTGGCCCTCCCGCCCCCGCCAGTGTCCGTCGAACTGAGGGGGCAGGAGCTTGTGTGGGAGAACTACGAGGCCCCGGCGTCGGTCGCCTACTACCGGGTGTACGCGGCTGAGGAGCGCTTTGACAGCGTCGCCCTGATGCGGGCGGTCGCCTGGCTGCCCGCGGACGCCCGATCCGCTGAGGTGGCGAAGCTCCCGGGCGCGGCCGGTCCCGCCGCGGCGGGACACTTCGCGGTGGTCGCCGTTGACGAGGACGACCTCGAAGAGCCCAACGTTACTTGCGTGGAGGTGAGGGCCAAATGAGGGGCCCCTGCATGTTGGCGATGGCGTGCCTTCTGCTCATCTGGGCGGCCTCGCGCGCCGGCGCCGAGGTGCAGGTCTGGGTCCCCGACGCGCTGGAGAAGATGCTGCCTCAGACTGAGCGTCCGCCTGACCACGAGATGAGCGCCGAACTCATCGCAGCGCGCGGTGAGTACGAGAGCGTGCAGATTGCCGTGCGCGCCGATGAGTCGGTCAAGGGCGTGACCGCAGCCCTCTCTCCCCTGGAGGGCGAGGCGGGCAGCATCTCCGGTGAGGACCTGTTGCTGAACGTCGTCGGCCTCATCCCCGTGGCGAAGAACACCGAGGCCACTCCGGCAGAGGAACTCATTCCCGCGCCCTGCGAGATTCCCGACCCTCTGCTGCCCTACGAGCCGCTGGACCTGGAAGCGGGCAGGACGCGAGCGTTCTGGGCCACGATTCGTGTTCCCAGGGACACCGCGCCCGGCGAGTATCGGGGCACTGTCACCATCGAGGCGGGCCGGCAGACCGAGATTCCCGTCACGCTGACCGTCCATCCCATCACGCTGCCGGAGAAGCGGCCGCTGCATATGACCAACTGGTTCGACCCCGGCGCACTGAGCCGTTGGTACGAGGTCGAGCCGTGGTCTGAGGAGCACTGGAGGCTGATCGAGACCTACGCCCGGGACATGGCCGAGCATGGCGAGGACACCATCATCGTCGGCCTCGGGCTCATCAGCATCTGGCAGGAGAGAGACGGCACGCTGAGCTTCGAGTTCGACCGCTTCGACCGCTACGTGGACACGTTCCTGGAGGTCGGGATTGACCAGGGCATCGAGCTGGGCCACGTGGGCGGCCGCGGGCCCGGAGGCTGGACCGCCAAGGAGATGGTCTTTCGCAACCGCAAGGTCAATCTGCGCGAGGGGGCCGAGGCGAAGGAGTTCACACCTGAGGAGAAGGTGCGGGCGTTGGTGCGGGCCGTGCAGGACCATCTCGAGGAGCGCGGGCTTCTGGAGATCGCGATGATTCACATCGCCGACGAGCCGATCCCCGCCAACCTCGAATCGTGGAAGGAGAAGAGCCGCACCGTCCACGAGGCGGCGCCGAAGCTGAGGCGCGTGGACGCGATTCATGTGCCAAGCTGCGGTGGCGAGTTGGAGATCTACTGCCCCGAACTGGGGTACTTTGACAAATGGTACGACGGCTTCGCCGCGATGCA
>CBFDBV010000481.1:0-3665 GCA_965603135.1 uncultured bacterium | reverse complement strand
GGTGATGTTCTTGACCTCGTGGAAGCTGAAGGAGCCGAAGTGCCCGATGGTGCCGCTCTTGCGACCCTTGTACTCCCCGCCGAAGGAGTGGGCGGCGTCCTCGATCACCACCAGGTCGTGCTCCTTCGCGATCTGCATAATCGGGTCCATGTCCACCGAGTAACCGCTGACGTGGACGGGAATGATCACCTTCGTCCTGTCGGTGACCTTGCGGGCTACGTCATCGGGGTCCATCAGGAGCGTGCGAGGGTCGAGGTCCGCGAAGACCACCTTCGCCCCGATGACCAGTGGGTAGGACACACTAGAGATGAAGGTGATCGCGGGAGCTATCACCTCGTCGCCAGGCCTGAGGCCGGCGAACTGATAGCCGATCTCGAAGCCCGCGGTGGCGTTGGTTACAAAGCACGCGTACTTGCAGCCCAGGAACTCCTTGACCTCCTCCTCCAGCTCCTGGACCTTCTCGCCCATCGCCAGCTTGGTGGTGGCCGTCCCCTCCTCCCGGAGGCCCTCGAGGGCCTCGCGAACCTGCTCCAGGGCCTCGTCATAGTCCGCCTCATCCTCGCCCGGCCCTATGAGGAAGCCGACGATCTTCATCAGGTCCTCAACGTTGACGTTCTCGCCGATGGCCGCCCACGGCACGGTGGCCGGCCCGGTCGCGTAACGAAAGTCGCTGGCCTTCTCTTTCTCCTTGTCACCCATGTTAATCCCTCCGTGTGCGTCTTATTGAGCCGGCGTGAGCAGGCCCTCCGCGAAGGTCGCGAGGTAGGGCGGCAGCTTGTTGCTGAGCAGTATCTGATAGTCCTCCAGGATGCCCTCGGAGGCCGGAGCGATCTCCAGGCACCAGGCCCTCCCTCGCTGCTCCGAGGGGGGGGCGAAGCGCGCGGCCACCACGTCCCGGCTCAGGCTGTCCCCCTCGAAGACCTGCTCGCCGTCGGGGTCGTAGATGCGCATCAGCGCGCTCTCGGCCTTGCCGGCGAACAGGGTGACTGTGAACTGCTCGGCATCCCGCGGGACGTAGAAGTACATCTTCCCGGGCTTCTCGCAGAGCTTGTATCCGGGGCCGACCAGCACCGCCGGGCAGTTCTTCACGATCAGCGCGCAGCCGTTCCTGCCAGCCGCCATCTGAATCTGGTACAGCCCCGGCTCGGGGACCGCCACCGAGAGGGGTACACTCCCCTGGATCGGCATGTGCCCGCTGGCGACGGGCTCGCCGTCGGCGGTGACCACCTGCCACGAGGGGAGGCTGAGGTAGCGCGGGCCGACGCGTACGCCTGTCGCCTCCGCCTCGATAGTCCTGTCCTCGCCCACGAGCACCAGCCACTGAGCCCCGCCGCGGGAGGCGAGCGTCGTCGCCGGCGGTTCGGGAAGCTGAGCGCCCGGCGACAGGGCAGCCAGCTCCGGGCCCGCGTAGGGCTTCGGCTCGGGCAGCGGCGTCATAAACTCGGCCTTGTAAGCGTTGGCGACGAGCGCATCGGACTTCTCCGCGGCCAGCCCGTCCAGCCGCGCTACGTATGCCTCGACCTGAGCCTGGGTCGGCGTGCGGGCAATGATGTCGTGGCGCATCCGCCACGTGTCGAAGAACTGTCGGGCCATCTTCACCCGCGCCGAACGCAGGTCGTCATCGGCAACCACCTCGGTGGCCTCCGTGAGTTGATCGCCGAGGTAGGAGATGTCCTCCTCTGAGATCGGCACAGCCTTATCTTCGGGCAGGTGTGCCTTGTATGCGACCTGCCAGATGCGCGTGAAGTAAGTGCGCATGGGCTGCGCGGCCTCGCCGTAGTACTTGGCGAAGTAGTCGTCGAGAAGCTCCTGGGGATCTCGGGTGGCGTTCCACATGAGCTTGCTGGCGACGTAGTGGTTGAGCGCGAGATTGCCCCAGTCAATGTTGGACTCGGAGCTGATGCCGATGAAGCCCTGGTCGCGGTAGTAGGGGATGTCCTCGAACAGCACCGGGGTCACGCCCGCCTTAAGCAGCGGGTCGTACTTGGGCGCAGTCCAGTACTCGCGCGCGATGAGCTTGTCGGCAAGCCGGTGCCAGCCCTCGATGCAGCGGCGAAAGAGGGCGTTGCTGGGGCTGATCTCCTCCCCGGCGGTGATGCGATGGAAAGGGTCCGCGGCGATGCCCCAGTGGCATATTGACGGGATCACCTGCGCGTGGCACTCGGGCTCTTCCGGCGGCTCCAGCGTGCTCTTGTAGGCGTAGAAAACCAGGTGGCGGTCGGGGTGGGTCTTGGCGACCTCTTCGGCGACCTCGTTGGCGAAGACGATCATCCGCCGGGCCTTGCCGCGGTCCTGGACGTCGCGGAACTCGGGCGGGTCGTACGCCAGGGCCTCCTCGGACTCGCTCCAGCCGTACCAGTCGTTGACGCTGAGCGAGAATGAGTACAACTCGGGGTTGGCGTCGAAGGCGGCACGGGCCTTGTCCACGGCCAGCTTCACCACGCCCGGGTTGGCCAGCTCCGGCTGCCAGGCCGCGCCGCTGCGCGGGTCCACGCGCTCGCCGCCGATGAGCGGGAAGTACTCGGGGTGCGCGTCATAAAGCTCCGGCGGCACGATGCGGAAGAGATTGTGCCCCATCGAGATCGCCGCCCCGCCCTGGCGGTTCCGGGTCATCCAGGCTCTGTGCTCGCGGTACATACGCCGGTCGGGCGTCTGCGAGCTGGCCCACATGTTGCGGTAGACGAAGCTCGGCACCTGGCGCTCGCTCATCTCTTCGAAGCCCAGCGTCGGCTGGATGGGGACATGCTCGCCCAGCTCGCCCGGGTGAAACCACCGCACGCCGCAGAAGTCCTCGAGGAAGGCGTAGACCGCGAAGACGCAGCCCTGTGTACCGCCGCCGGTTACGTAAAGGCCATCGTCTTGCGTGTAGATCTGCACAACTTGCTGGAGCGTCCACCGGTCGCGGGCCGCGTCCCCGTCGCTGGGCCGGAAGTAGCCGGCGCCAACGTAGAGGGCCGGGCCGCCGCGATGGTCGGCGGCCTTGACGGTCTCGAACTGCCCGCCCGTGATCTTGCCCAGGTACGCGACGAGATCGGCCACCGCGCCGGCGATGCCCTGGGTGTCGTCCACGACGACAGGTACCAGGGCATTGCCGTCCCTGGCGAGTTCAATCGCACTCGCGGGAAGGATGGCGAGCGCGAGAGCAACAAGGAGAACTGCGATAGTCCGGGTCATGGTCCTGTTGGCTCGGTCACGGAGCACAGCCCTCGGGCAGAGCGGGTGTCCGCAGGGATGCGCCGGCCTTGTGTGTGACGGTCGCGGGGGCCTACGTGCCAGCATTGCTGTCGCCGCTGTCCGCGGCGGCGAGGATGCGCTCGATCACCATCGCCAGCTCGTCCAACTCGAAGGGCTTGGTCTGATAGAAGGTCACACCCAGTTCCCAACCGCGCGCCTTGTCGGCGTCCTCGGTCCTGGCGGTGAGCATCAGGACGGGGATATCCTGCTTGTCCTCCTCGGTCTGCATAATCCTGAGCACATCCCAGCCTGACAGACGGGGCATCGCCACGTCCAGGATGACCAGGTCGGGCCGCATCTCGTCGAGCTTGTCCAGCGCCTCCCGCCCGTCGTAGGCGGGTACCACCTCATAGCCCTGCTCTTCCAGGAAGAGCTTGGTATAGAAGACCAGGTCTCGCTCGTCGTCAACAAGCAGGATTGTCTTGGCCATT
>CBFDBV010000480.1:0-3675 GCA_965603135.1 uncultured bacterium | reverse complement strand
CGCCAGGCGGACGGGGCGGCCGCCCTGCTGGGCTGAGAGGTCCGCAGCCACCAGCATCGCCACCGTCTCGATCGTGTCCTCGTACTCTATCGGCGGCTCGCCCGTCTCGACCATCCCCAGGAACTGCTCCATCGTGCTCCGGTAGAAGCCCTTCCCCTCGACGGCGAAGCTGACTGAGCCCTCGGCGGTGAGAAGCTCCCCGTGGTGCCGGACCTTCGCGCCGCGCACGAGCTGGAGCGACGCCGAGCGACCGTCGGCGTAACTGACGCTCAGCAGATCGAAGTCCGTCTCGCCCAGGTTCGCCACGCACTCCACGCCTCGCCCCATCACCGCGTTGAGGATGTCAGTCAGGTGGATGCCGTAGAAGTACAGCTCGCCCGGCCCGATCAGCGAGGCGTGCAGGACCTCGCCCTCCAGCTCCTCCAGCGCCGCCGCCAGCTCGTCGCTGAAGCGCAGCCCGGAGCACGAGAGCAGGGGCGCGCCGCTGTCCAGGGCGGCGTCCACCATCGCCCGCGCATCGTCGAGGCTGTGCGCGAAGGGCTTGTCCACGAAGCACGGCTTGCCCGCCTCCAGGAAGGGCAGCGCCTGCTCGGCGTGCCGGGCGCCGTCGCGCCCGAGCAGGAGCGCCCCGTCCACCAGAGGCTCCAGGTCGCGCGGCTCGGTGAGGACCGTCGCGATCTCGAACTCGGCCTTCAGCTCCTCGATGCGCTCGGGCGTGTTGTCCTGGCTGCACAGGGCAACCACCTGGGCCCCGTCCAGATGCAAGGGCTCCGAGGAGTCGGAGTTGAAGATGCGGCAGAACGCGTCAACGTGAGTTGATTCGAGCGAGACGATGCCCAGCTTAATCATCGCGTTTGCCCACCTCAGTGTCGTTCGGCGGGAAATCGGGGGACACCATCACTCATTTCCGCTCCAGGTCTGTGCCCGGCTCATCCTCCGAGGGGAAATGAGTGATGGTGTCCCCCGATTTCCGCTCCCGGCGCCGGTGCCATCTCTCGACCCAGCCCTCCAGGTTCTTCTGCGCGGTCCGGCTCACGCCCAGGGCACCTGCGGGGATATCCTTGGTTATCACCGACCCGGCGGCCACGTAGGCGCCCTTGCCCACGCGCACCGGCGCGACCAGGATCGCGTCGCTGCCGATGAAGACCTCGTCCTCGACGACCGTGCGGTGCTTCTCCAGCCCATCGTAGTTGCAGGTCACGACCCCCGCGCCGATGTTGCAGTTCGCGCCTATCTCGGCGTCGCCCAGGTAGGAGAAGTGCTGCATCTTGCTGCCCGTCCCCAGCCGGCTGCGATTGACCTCCGCCGAGCTGCCCAGCTTGCACCCCTCCCCCACCTCGCTGCCCTCGCGCACGTAGGTGAAAGGGCCGACCTTCGACCCGCTGCCGATGCTGCTCTCGCTGATCACGGTGGAGTCGCGCAGGAGCACGCCGTCGCCGAGGGTGGCATCCCGCAAGGTCACGCCGCCGCCGAGGGTGCAGTCCTCGCCCACCGTAGTGTTCCCGAGCAACTGCGCGCCTGGGTAGATGATGGTATCGCGCCCGACTCTGACGCCCGCATCAATGAAGGTCGCTGACGGGTCAATCAGCGTCACGCCATCGAGCATCAGTCGCTCCCGGATTCTGTCCCGCGCGATGCGCTCGGCCTGCGCGAGCTGGACACGATCGTTGACGCCCATCACCTCGTCGGCGTCGGGCGCAATCAAGGCTCGCACCGGCTTGCCCTCGGCGACCAGCACGGCAATGACGTCAGTCAGATAGTACTCCCCCTGCGCATTAACCGGCCGGACGCGTTCCAGGGCCGCGAACAGAGCCTGGGCGTCAAAGCAGTAGATGGAGGTGTTTATCTCGCGGATGCGCCGCGTCTCTTCGTCCGCATCGCGGTGCTCGACGATGGCGGTGACGGTGCCGTCTTGGTCGCGCACGATGCGGCCGTAGCCGGTGGCGTCTTCAGGCTCGGTGGTCAGGATGGTCGCAGCCGCGCCCTCGGCGCGGTGATGCTCGATGAGCCCGCGCAGCGTCTCCGCTGTCAGCAGGGGGATGTCGGCGCAGGTTACGACCACATCGCCCTGGAGGTCCGCGAGCCCCTGGGCGGCGCACATCGCAGCGTGCCCCGTGCCGAGCTGCTCGGTCTGCTCGACGGCCTCCACGCCCTCGCCCAGCCGCTCTCGCACGCCGTCGGCATCCCTGCCGACGACGACCACGGTCCGCTCGGGCTCGAGATAGGCCACGGTGGCCAGCACGTGGTCAATCATCGGCCGGCCGCACAGCGCATGCAGCGGCTTCGCCCGCTTGGACTTCATCCGGACGCCTTGGCCAGCAGCCAGCACCACACACGCAAGGTGAGCCAACGCGATCTTCCTTCGCATGAGAATCTACGCCTGAGGGGATGCTTCTGCTTCGTGGGGGCTATGACCTTCCCGTTACGGCCGATGGCGGATGGTGGTTATGGGGGATGGGTTATGCGGAAGGGCGGCCTCACCCCCGGACCCTCTCATTCGCTATTGGCTGCGCCTTGGGCACAGCACAGATGCGCATCGGGGGAGGGGGGAAACGGCAGGGACGGCCAACGGCGGCCGACGCCGTTCCCCATAACGCATCCCCCATAACCCATCAGGGCTATCCGCTTCACTCAGGTCGTTTGCTGGTATAGCATTTGCGGGTATTGAGGACTACCCGAGGACGATCATGGAGTTGGAGGAGCGCTTTCAGTCTGAGGAAGCCTGTCGCGAGTATCTGTTCCGCCTGCATTGGCCCAACGGCTTTCGCTGCCCGCGTTGTGGACACGCGAGACCGTGGGGCTTGGCGCGAGGCCTGCACGGGTAGGGCGCCTGCGGCGTGCCGACTTCCGTCACCGCACCCACTATCTTCCAAGATACCCGCAGGCCCTTGCTTCTCTGGTTTCGCGCCGCGTGGTACGTGACCGGCCGGGACACAGGCGTGAGCGCGGGGCCGCCGGCAAGTCCATCGTGCTGGTGGCTGCCGATTGCTGGGCCAACTGCCCCTGACCCACGGCTTTGGTCTGGACTTCCGGCCGGGGTCTCATCCGTGCGCGGCCCGGCAGGATGCCGTCACCCTCGTCACGAGAGCCTATGGAACTGCGGGGTTCGTCCAGACGAAGGGCATCTGGAGACCACGCAAGGCGTATGCGAAGGCGAAGCCGTTGTTGTGCTCCCCAGCCGCGGAGTTCCCTGTCCAGGGCTCGCGGAGGGTCCGGAGCGGTCCGGGCTGGGGCGCGAGCAGTTTCTGGTGGGGCCACTCATCGACCTGCCCACAGGGCTTCTTCTCGACCGGAGGGTCAACCGCGGCGAGACACATCCCCCTCCAATTCGCTTCGTCCAGCACGAACAGGAAGTTGACATCACAAGTGGCGTTAGGGTCAAGCTTCGGCACCAGGCCGCGCTGGATCAGGAATGGCCAGCTGCCGACAGACGGTCGGTACACATCGCTGGTGAGGAGGACGACCACGCTGCAAGGCCCGGACGGCCCGTTCCCGATGTTCTTGATTGTGACCAGCATGTCACGTTCTGGCTGTTCGTCGCCGCCAGGCCCCGGAAGTGTGACCTTCTGTATCACCAGGTCCGGACCCGTCTTGTGATGTAGGCCTGGTGCCTCGCCAGCCGGAGCGGCGGTTACCAGCCCCACACACACCAGAGACACCAGCAGTGGCACACTG
>CBFDBV010000479.1:0-3681 GCA_965603135.1 uncultured bacterium | reverse complement strand
CGGTGATGTCACCTTCACATGCGCACATAATGCCCTCGTCTATGAGCCGATCGAAGGCCAGGCAAGGCACGACGGGTCGCTCCTCGGTAAAGCGACCGCAATTGACGGTAACCCCGTTGGCGTCCTCCTTCTTGCAGAGTTCGCGCAGCGCCAGATACACCCGCGTCGCATCAAGCATGCTCTTGCGGTCGGGCTCGACTTCAGCGAAATCTTGGCGCCAGTCGTCGAGTTCGGCCTCGACCTCGTCGTCGGCCAGGGCATCGAAGTACCGGTAGAAGTGGTTGGTCTCAATGTGACGCACGCGAACGCCGAGCCTCTCTTCGATGCCGGGGAAATCGTACGGCCCATGCGGCGCAGAGAATGACGGTATCTCGCCGATGTACAGGAACTTGCTTTGACTGAGGAATTTCTTCACTCTCAGAGCCCGCAGAAAGCTCTCACTGACCGGGCCGCCGATGATCGGTAGACCGTATTGTGACAGAGTGAACTGCTCCCACGGGCGTCTACCCGCGCTGCCCACCAGCAGAGCGTCAACGTCACGGGTCAACTCTGACGCGAGCCTCCTCAGGTCCGCATGCTCCTCGATGACAAAAGGCTCCTCCAACTCGACGAACTCGGCGTCTGTCCCATCCTCGAAGCTCTCAACCATCGCCCGCGCAGATTTCCTGATCTGCTCCGAGCCAGGAGCCTCGATCGGCGGGGTGCCGCGCACGTCCGGCGAGCAGACGCTGCCGTAGACATCGCTGTAGTGGTGGATGCCGATGTATACGGGCTTGATTCTGACCGTGCCGCGGTCCGAGTCACTCATCGTCAGTGTCATCGCTTCCTAATGGCTGCGATCCCGATGGTCCTGAAGATCCCAGAGACAGCACTCGCCACTGACCGATCATACCGAGCGTGCGCCCCTCCATTCATGCCCTTCCTTCAGAACTCGGATCGCTCTGCTTGGAGTCGCTGGCGCCTGGACTATTCGCCGTTGAACTCGTGATGCCTTCTCTCGCCCGTAACGGAGCGCGGCCCGAGAGCCGTCAGGCTACTTCTGCGCCGGCCTCGGGCCGCAGGGGGTTGGTGCGCGCAGAGAAGGAGTACAGATACGGGTAGTCGCGCTTGAGGTGCAGCATGTAGTGCAGCCAGGCGGAGAGCAGGCGCGTGTAGGCCCGCTCGGCGTCGCCGGCCAGGTGGGCGAGGTCCGAGGGCGGGGAGTCCGGCAGGGAGCGGCGGGCAGATAGCTCGTCGCCGAGGTGGAAGCTCGCCCACAGCACGTCCGTGAAGGTGTCGTGCTCCAGCAGCACCGGGTTCTCCAGCAGGCGCACCAGGAAGTCGCGCTGCTGAGCGAGGAAGTCGCGCACGGCCGCGAGCTTGTGCGGGTCCGCGACCATGTCGAACTCGTTGCCCTCGACCCAGGCCGTGGCGGCGCGGATGTCGTGCTCGGACCAGTCGAGGTCAATGGCCAGACGGCGCGAGATCTCCTCCTGATCGGCGGCGAGGTCGGCCATAAGCTGGAGCAGGCGCTGGCCGGTAACGCTGAAGAAGGTGCCGATGACCATGTTCATCTTGTGTGCGCGAGTGCGCCGCTCGCGGCTGGCGAGGAGGCGGTCAACGACCAGGGTGACGAGGAGCACCTCCACGGGCACGAAGGCTACGTCGCCGAGCAGGTAGATGAAGATGTGGTGGGCATCGTGGAAGATGAAGTAATGCGCGGTGTAGACGGCGGCCGAAGCCACGACCAGGGCAAGGACGATGAGAAGCAGCTCTCTGAGGCTCACAGTCGCACACCTCCGACGCGGACCACGGACTTGGCGAGGGGGGGGAAGGTCAGCTCAACTGGGACTTCAGATCGCTCAGTTGCCGCACGTGGCTCTTCTCCTCCGCGATGAGCCGGTCCACGGTGGGCCGCTGGCTCTCGGCCACGACGTCGCGCATCTCGTACATAAAGAGGATGGTGTCTTTCTCGAAGCCCAGGGCGAAGTCGAGGGCCTCCAGGTCCTCGGTCATTACTGAGACCGCGACCTGTCCGGCCTGAGCGTCGGGCAAGACGCGGCTGTCCAGAAGGGCCTGGATGTATGCGGACCTCTGCCCGGGGTACTCCTCCGGGGGACCGGCTTCGGCGGTCACATCGAGCATCTCTCGGAAGGTGCGCTCATGCTCCTGCTCGGCCTGGGCCAGCCACTGGAGCAGTTCCTTGACTTCGTCGCTCTGCGCGGCTTCGGCAGCGGCGTTGTAGAACACATAGCCGTTCTGCTCGGTCTGGATGGCCATCTCGACGATCTCGTTGGCTGTGAAGATGCCGCCGGTTGACATCACGCTCGTTCCTTTCGGCGTCTTGATGATCCGCCTGCCGCCGTCGGCGGCTGGCGCGGCGGCTACTCCTCGACCGGCTCAAGGGCGTCCTTGTCGGCGCCGCATTCCGGGCACACCCAGTCGTCGGGAAGGTCGCTGAAGGGCGTGCCTGGCTCGACGCCGTTGTCCGGGTCGCCGACTGCCGGGTCGTAGATGTAACCGCAGACAGTGCACTCGTACTTCTGAGTTGCCTCGTTACTCATCGTGCTCCCTCCTCTTGGTCACAGAGCAGTGAACTTCTGTGGCCCTAGCTGCTATCCGCGGCCTGGGCCAGCTCCTGGGCTTTGTCGGCTAGCATCTGGCCGGCGGCGCGGCATTCCGCCAACACCTCAGGTGTGGGCCGGTACTGCGCGGTTAGGGGCTCGCGCAGGATGTCGAACTTCATCTCCCGCAGATAGGTCTCGACCTCGCGTGGGCCGGCCGGCGCCCAGCCGTAGGAGCCGAAGGCGAACCCCGCCTTGCCCGTGGGCGCGAGGCCCTTGAGGTAGGTCAGGACCGCCGCGGCGTCGGGCATCAGCGTCTTGTTCAGGGTCGGCGAGCCGAACGCGATCGCGGCTGCATCGAGCACCTCGGTTGCCAGGACGGTCCGGCCGCTCGCCCCGATGTCGAGCAGCTTTGCTTCCACGCCGGGGCGGGTGGCGCCCTCGACGATGGCGTGGGCCATCTTCTCCGTGCTGTGCCACATCGTGTCATAGATGACCAGGACCTTGGGCCTGGGGCGGCATACCACCCAGTCGGAGTAAGCGGACAGGATGCTGTCAAGGTGGCTGCGCCAGATGACGCCGTGGCCGGGAGCGATCATCTCGATGTCGAGCTGCGATGCCGCCTCCAGGGCCTTTGCGATCGGCTTGCCGTAGAGCATCACGATGTTGGCGTAGTAGGTCTTGGCCTCGGCCATCACCACCTCCAGCGGCTCCTCGTCATCGAAGCGGCCCGAGGAGGCATAATGCTGGCCGAAGGCGTCACTGGACAGCAGCAGCTTCTCCTGGGGGCAGTAGGTCACCATGGACTCGGGCCAGTGCACCATCGGGACCTCCAGGAAGGCAAGGCTGCGAGCGCCCAGCTCCAGCGTGTCGCCGGTGGCGACGACGTGAAAGCGCCAGCCGCCGGTGTCATAGTACCTCCCCAGGGTGTCAACGCACTTCGCGTCACAAACCACCGTGGCCTGGGGACAGGCGTGCATAAGCGCGGGAAGGGCGCCGGAGTGATCGGGCTCGGCGTGGTTGGCGATCACGTAGTCGAGGCCGCTGAGGTCGGTCAGCTCGGCGATGTTGCCCAGCAGGTCCTGCGCGAAGGGCGCCCTGACCGTGTCAACCAGGGCGGTCTTCTCGTCGCGGATGA
>CBFDBV010000478.1:0-3689 GCA_965603135.1 uncultured bacterium | reverse complement strand
TCTGATCCGCGACCTGCTCGCAGTTGTCGGTGAAGATGGCTTCCGGCGGCGTCGCGATGGTGTGGTAGACGTACGGAAGGCATGTCGAGAGCATGAGCAGCGCGCTCAGGATGAGGACCCAACGTGGCAGCATCCGGGTTCGGACCTCCGACCTCCGACTTCGGACCTCGGACTTCGGACTCCGACAACGGCGTACGACTGCAAACCTTGCACCTTGGACTTCCGACTGCCGACTGCGGCGACCCGCGTTGGCTGTTAGTCCGACGTCCGAGGTCCGAGGTCGGTGGTCCGCCTCTACCAGGCCCGGTCGCCGAAGAAGGGACTTTCTCTCGGCTTCTCCTCGCGCGGGATGGGCGGCTTGAACTCAACGCCGGCCAGCCAGGCGGTATGTGCGTCGGACAGGTGCATGGACAGCACTTGCACCTGAGCGGGCTGGAGCGTCACGAAGATGGTCGGCCGCCCCAGCCGCCTGGCATCCTCGCTGAAGCGGAAAAGCCCGGTGTAATGCCTGCGCACCCCGCCCACGCCGATCTCCAGCAGGTGCAAGTCCAGCGGCAGGCAGCGGACCTCGATGGCAAGCTGCACCTCGGCGCCGGTGTTGTTGCACAGGGCCAGCACTGCTTCGCTGCCGCGCAGGAAGGGCCGCATAACGATGGCTGCCCGAGGGTGGGGGCTGATCTGTTCGGTGGCCTTGAGGACAACGCTGGGGAGGGCGCCCGCCAGCTCGCGGGTCAGTTCGGCGAACGTCTGCGCCACGATGGGACGTAGCTGGCCGTCGGCCGTGAGCAGCGCGAACGCCTCCGCGCCGGGCGGGCAGTCCTCGGGCCTGGCAGCCACGGTCAGGAAAGCCGCCGACTGCCGGGCAGCCGCCAGCATCACGCGGGCGAGGACCAGCGCGTCCAGCTCCGGCGAGCCCGAGGGCCGCGCACCTAGCTCAGAGATTACGAAGGCCACGCTCTCCTCGCGCGCGCCCAGGAGTTCGCTGACGGAGGACTCGAACCGGTCGGCGAGGTCAGTCCAGCAGCTCAGCGGCTCCTGCGACGGCCGGCCATCAACGCGCAGGCCGGCGACCGTCGGGACCTCCAGCGGCGACAAGCGCAGCATCGGGATCGCTTGGACGCCCGCGAACGAAGCTCGCTCCTCCAGGTCAGGCTCCAGCGGCGGCGTGAGCACCTGAGCATCCAGGCCGGCGGCCTTGACCGCCTGGGCCAGCGCGGCGGTCAGCTCGGCGGGCAGGTCGGGCTGCGGGGCTGAACGCAGGCGGTGCAGGCCGAAGAACGCCGCGCGCCGGCCGACCTCCGCCACCGCCTGCTCGCAGGCCTCGGCAGACCAGGGCTGGCGGATGAGCGCGGCGAGTTCACTCTCCTGGGGAATGAGCGCGAGCATGCCGGCGCCCTTGCCCAGGGAAGAGACGGGGACCTGGTGAAGCTGCACGGGCAGCGTCATGGCCGCCTGGAACTGCTCAGGCGTCAGAGGGGCAGCGCTCGTCCAGGCCGCGCCGAAGGCCGGGTACGAGGGCTCGCACTCGACCACCAGCGGCGCGGCCTGGACCTCATCGCCGGAGCGGAACTCCACGCGCAGCGAGTGACGCCCCGTGAGAAGGCACTGCACGGAGGTGTCAATCACCGTGGTACCGCGGCCGCGGATGGGGACCGTGCGCTCGGGCACGAAGAAGCCGGGCGGGGCCTGAACCGCGATGGTCAGCTCCTTGTTCACCTGCCCCCGGTTGTGCGCGTAGATGCGCAGTCCCCCGCGGTGCGCGCGGCTCACCTGCCCGCGGTCGGCGGTGCCGATCTCGATGCCGTTCACCTGCACGAGAAGCTCGCGCTCGGTGCCCAGGATGCGCGCGCGGGCATCGAGCAGGCCCTCAGGCTCCCAGCCATCGGGCAGGGGCTCCGGCAGCTTCGGGGCGTCATCGGCGGCCTCGTAGGCGGGTGGCTTAAAGGGCTCGAGGCTCACCTGGTCAATCAGCCAGGCCCCCTCGCCCAGGGAGCCGAAGGCCAGGCGAACTGCCCCGGGTGGCGGCGCGAAGATCGCCAGCTCGATGCGGTGCCAGCGCGGGGCGCTCAGGCTCTCAGGCTGGAGGACAAGCTGGGCTTCGGGCTGCGCGTCGGCGTCGGCCACGAAGGCGACTGCCAGGCCTGCCTCCGCGGGGTCGGCCGGGTCGCGCTGCGCCACGAAGGTCATCCGCTGCCAGCCAGCGACGCTGTCACCCGGGGAGGCCACGTCGGAGACGACCCAACCGTCGCTTAGCCGCAGGCAGCGCGCGCCGGCAGCACCCTTTCCCTGGGGCCAGCTAACGTCCGCGTCAGCGAGCGCGGTCCACCCCGAGCCTTCCTGCTCGAAGCCGGGGTTGGCGGGGAAGCCGTCGGCCTGCGCCGCCAGGGGCACAAGAGACGCAAGCAGGATCGCACCGACCAGTCGGGCAAGGACGCCCCTGGCGGCGCGCGCGGGCGCAATTGCGGCTCTCGATGCGGAAGGTAGCCTCAACACGATGTCACCAGTCAACTCCTGCCCGTTCGAAGATGGCGAGGTAGTAGTTGCGCCAGGCGATGACCAGAGCAATCAAGGTTACGATCCCCGCCAGCGCGAGAGCACCGCCCGCCGCGCCCGCCGTGACGCCGTTGACCGCGGCGAGGCGACGCTCGTCGGCCCAGGCCGCGGCGCTGTCGAGCGCCTCCTCCAGGTTCCCCGCCCGCTCGCCAGTGGCCAACATATCCCTGAGCTTGCGCGGCAGGATCGCGAGGTGGGCCAGCGCGTCAGCCAGGCTCTCTCCGGACCTGACGAGCTCCGCCGCGCGTGAGGCGCCGCGACTGATCGGCGGATGGCCTGTCGCCAGCCCCGCCGCCTCCAGCCCCTGGTCGAGCGTCACCCCCGCGCGCTGAGACAACTGCAAGGTGCGGGCGAAGCGCACCAGTGCCGTGCAGCGCACCAGCGGCCCGAAGACCGGCACCGATACCGCAAGCCGCGACCGCAGCGCGGCCATCGTCGGGAGATTGAGCAGCACGATGGCCGTCGCTATCAGCACGCCCGCCAGCCCCAGGCCGGGCAGCAGACGAGTCAGCAGCAGCCGCAGATACCACCTCATCCCGCGGCTGATCATAAGCGGGAAATACGGCACCAGCACCGCGAGCACCAGCACCGCCCCGTAGTAGTACTTCAGCCAGCGCAAGCGGCCGCGCAGGGTGGCCTCGGTCGTCAGTTGCTCGGCCAGGTCCGCGAGCACCTCAGGCAGGCCGCCGAAGGTCTCCCCTGCCCCGATGGCTCCGACGATGTGCGGGGGGAAGAAGTTCGGATACCGCGCCATCTCGTCGGCTAGGCTGGAGCCCTCCGCCAGCGCCGCCGCCATCTCGCGCGCCGCGCGCCGCAGGCGACGATCGCCGATGCGCTCGGTCAGATCGTCCATCGCCTCGTGCGCGTTGATGCCGCTGCGCAGCAAGGTGGCGAGTTGGCCGAAGAACTGCGCCATCGTGGCCGGGTGGATGGGATGAAGCGGATACAGGGGATTGCGCGCCCAGGCAGGCCCACGCCGCCCGGCAGCCGTCTCCAGGTGCGTGGCCCAAAGCCCTCGGGCGCGGAGCTGGGCAGCAGCAGCGGCGCGATCGAGCGCCTCGATGACGCCCGACTGCTCCTCGCCCTGCTTGTTCTTCGCGACGTACCGGAATCGTGGCATAGGAGGACATCCGACT
>CBFDBV010000477.1:0-3694 GCA_965603135.1 uncultured bacterium | reverse complement strand
TGGCGAAGGGGGAGGCTACGGCGGACAAGCTGCGTCTCTGCGGTTCCAGGGAACGTTCAACGACAGGGCAAACCGCACAGACGCGGAGAACGCACAGAGCGCAGAGAACAACATGTTCAAGGAGTGCGACCGCCCGTGGTTCCCCTTAGTCGCCGAATGCCAGCTCGTAGTACATGCTCCCCGGCCTGGCGCAACTCACCCGGACACCATCGCCATCACGTCTCACGGCCACCTCCGCAACCTGATTCCCCGCGCCATCCAGCGCCCAGCATCTCACCGGCCGCGCCTCCTTCGCCAGCGTCACGGTGGCCGCCACCGGCTCCAGCAGCATCGGCGGCTCGCCCCGCTTGCTCACCCGGAACTCCTCGGGGGCCTTCAGGCCCTCATCGGTCGCGATCGCCAGCGCCACGTCCGGGCCGTAGAGCTGTTCCCCGCTCAGGCAGGCGTCGCCGACCGCCGCAATGAGGGCCCTCGGCGTCTCCGTGAGCGGCGCCCCGGTCAGCGAGATGACCGCGACCGTCGAGGGCCGGTCGGTCTGCAACCTGACCTCTGCCAGCGCCGCCGAGCTGCCCTCGTCCTCCGCCGTAACCAGCGCCTTGCACCGCGGCGCATTAAGGGTGAACACGCCGTCCCGGTGGTCGGTCACAAGCTCCCCGGTATCGCTCACCAGCCGCTTGCGCTGCACCGCCTTCGCATCAAGCTCCGTCATCCCTGATTGGCTGAGCGCATCGAGATATGCCTCCGCAAGCCGCGGCCAGCCTTTGTCCGAGAGATAGAGCGTCCCGATCTGGAGGCAAGTATCGTCGCTCAGCCCAGCGGTCGCCGTGGCCCCCGTGCCCGGTGGCAGATCTATACCTGGCGGCAGTCCCCATGCCTGCGGCTTAAACATCGGCACCTCACGGTCCGCCGCCTCGGGAATCCGCAGCCTCGCCAGGTTCTGCAGGAAGATCCGACCTTCGTATGCATCCCTGATGGTCTCGATCGGCTCCGCCTCCGGATCCAGGTGCACCATCCGCCGCTTCGCCGCGGCGAGATCATCGAACGCCAGCGGATCGTCGCTTATGACCGCATCCGCCTCAGCGCTCAGCGGATGGCTATCCATGAAGTTCGTCTCCACGCGGGAGAGGTAGGGCAGCCAGCGCAGGCCTCGCCACATAGGCAGGTCCGCCGCGCGTCCTGCCTTAGCCAGCAGATCCGCCGTCCGGTCCGATGACTCGACCTCGATGAGCTGCCTCGCCGCCTGCACGTCCCCGCGTCTGAACACCGCCGCCGCCAGCGGCACCAGGCCCCCGCGCGGCGGGTCGAAGCTCCCGTGGAAGGTCCCGCACTCCCAGCGCGGCTCGCCGCTCTCGTCCACCCACGCGAAATGCAGGAACCAGATGAGCGCGTCCCAGTCCTGCAGAGAGCCGTAGGCGGCGGTGGTCAGCATCATCTCGTGGCGGTACTGGTTCGGCCAGGGGATGTTCCACTCGCCCACGATCAGCGGCTTGCCGGCCACCTTCGCCCCCGCGATGCGCGCCAGCAGCGAGTTGGCTCCGGCGAACGGGTCCGCCCTCTTCAGCATTGACCGGTTCCCGGTCCGCCCCTTGCTGGGATGGTTCCAGTAGAAGTGCATCCCCACGAAGTCGGTCTCCTCGGCCAGCGAGCGCAGCCCGGAGCGCGAGTACGGGTGGTTCGTGCCGGTGATGGGTACCTCCACGCCCAGCCCGCGCAGGAACCCGATCATATCCCGGTAGTACTGCCGCTGCAATTCGTCGCAGAAGAGTCCCAGGTCGCGCATACGCAGCGCCGGCCTGTGCAGCGGCAGAGGCACCGTGCCCTGGGCCGGGTCCTCGTCATCTTTGAGCGCCGCGTCCTCGTCACCCACCCATGCCTCTGCCAGCTTCTCCCGCGTCCCGTACTGCTCCACCAGCCACCGATTCCAGCGCTCCTGAAGCATATCCCGATAGGGCGCGAAGTACTCCTCGGTCAGCAGGTACGGCACCCGCACGAACAGCTCGTTCTCGTTGGTGAGCACGATCATCGCCAGCGTCGGGTCCTGCACCAGCGGATGGCCCAGGTACTTGTTCTCATGCGTCAGGATGTAGCGCCACCACTCCCGCGCCAGCTCCTGCATCCGCTCGTCGAAGGTGCCGATGACCTTCGCGTACCGGCCTATGTCCGAGAGCAGCCCGTCTGCCCTGCCGTATCGCCCGGACATCGGCGTGTAGAACATCACGTAGACCCCGTGCGCCTTGAGCTGCGCGATCAGGTAGTCGAGCCTGTCAACCTTCTCCGGGTCCCAGGTGAGATGCTGCTCGGCGCCCTCGACCCGGCAGTCATCGGAGATATGTATCCGCGTCAGGTTGACTCCTGAGCGCCCCAGGTACGCGGCGATCTTCTCGGCCACCTCGCGCTCGACCACCTCACCGCCCCAACCGACCGTGGTCCCGAAGAACCGCGCCCGCGTGCCGTCGCTCCAGTAGAAGTGCCCGTCGCGCGCGGTGAGCTTGCCGTGCTTGCCGCAGGGCGCATCTTGCAGGAAGCTGAAGTCGGTGGCGGTGGCCTCCGTGACGCCCCACGGCAGCGTGATGGGCGTCCACGAGTCGTCCCACTTCTGCATCAGCACCCGCGCCTCGCTGAGCAGACTCGGCATAACCGGCCCGCCGTCGGCCAGCGTCATCGCCACCAGCATATACGCCGGCTCGCCGGGGGAGTTGACTTCGATGCGCTCGATCTCCGCCTCCGGCCGAGGGTTACGCCACTCGAACAGGCTCAGGCAGACGGTCCCGCCCGCCGGGTTGCGCGTGACGTAGGCGACCACCGAGGCCTCGGTGTTGGTCGGCGTCCACCAGTCGGTGGCCTCGATGCCGGAGCGGATGGTGAACCGCTCGGTCTTGCCGTCCGCGTAGTGCACGGTGAAGGTCGCCGCGTCCCGGCCCCGCTCTCCGCTCCAGGCGGTGTTGTGCAGCAGCAGCAGCGCCTCGGCCCGCTGGCCGATCCTCACCTCCGCTTGCTGCCCCAGCGCCGGGATGGCCTTCCCGCCCAGCACGATGCACGAGCGCCCCTCATTCTCGGCCGGGTCAATGATGTGCAGCGGCACCCCCTGGAAGTTGATGGGGCCCGGCTGAAGCTGGCGCATATCGTTCTTGCCCTGGTCGGTCCAGCCGCCCTTGCCGTCTCCCGCCACCTTGTCCCGGAAGCCCATGTTGGCCGCCGCCGACAGGTCCACCGGCCGCGCGTTAGTCAGCTTCTTCGCCTCGGCGATCTGCCGGATGACGATGTCATCGAGCCAGGCCACGCCCTCGGGGTCGCTGTACCACTTGAAGACCAGGCGTATCTGCGCCGTCCCCGCTGCGGCCTCCTGCGGCCTGAAGACCTTGTTGATGAGGGCGAAGTTGGGCAGCGGCTCTCCGAGCTGCGCCAGCCAGTCATGCCCCCACTCCACGCACAGCATCTTCCCGCCCTCGTCGTAGCACGGGTACTGGATCCAGAAGGTGCCCCTCTCGCGCTCGACGCGCACTCGCGCGGTGAATTGCAGGCTCGCGCCCGGCTCGAACTCGATCAGCGGCGACCTGACGACGACGTTGTTCTTATGCCCCTCGACGCGCAGGCACTTACCGCCCTCAAAGCCTCCCGCCACCACGCTGCCGACCTCACCCTCGTACCCTTCCGGCAGCGCCCCGACCTCAACCGCTTCGAAGTCCTCGCGGTA
>CBFDBV010000476.1:0-3710 GCA_965603135.1 uncultured bacterium | reverse complement strand
GACCGGGCTGTCGCGCACCTGATGGCCGCCGGCCTTCAGGTCACCGTCTTTGACGGGGTCATTCCCAACCCTACCGATGAGCTGATCGCGGAGGGGGCGCGGATAGCTCGCAAGGAGGGCTGTGACCTGATCGTAGGCCTGGGCGGGGGCAGCGCGATGGACAGTGCCAAGGCCATCGCCATTGCGGCCAGCCACGACCTGCCCATCGCGGAGTTCCTGAAGGCGGAGGACAAGGCGGCGCCGACAGCCGCCACGCTCCCGATCATCTGCGCTACCACCACCTCCGGCACCTCCTCGGAGCTTACTCCCTTTGCGGTCGTGACGGTCACCGCGAGCAAGGAGAAGAACGCCATCGGCAGCGATCACATCTTTCCCCGCGTCGCCATCTGCGACCCGGAGCTGACCCTGACCTGCTCTCCCTACGTGACCGCCACCACCGGGATAGACGTCTTCTGTCACGCCTGCGAGGGATACGTCTCCAACGTGGCCACGCCGCTCACCGACTCCTTTGCTGAGAGGGCGATGGAGCTGGTCGGGAGGACGCTCCCTTCGGCCTACGCCGACGGAGACAACCTCGAGCACCGCTACCTTATGTCCCTTGCCGGCACCTTTGCCGGATACGAGCTATCCCAGTGCGGCGCCACCGTGCTGCACGCGCTGGAGCACCCCATCAGCGCGCACTATCCTGACATCGCGCACGGCGCTGGGCTGGCTACGATGCTGGTGCCCTACGCCGAGACCTTCTGGCCCCACGATCCCGCCAAGTTTGCGCGCATCGCCGAGCTGCTGGGCGCTGAGACTGACGGCTTGAGCGTTGAGGAGGCGGCCCGCGCGGCGGCTCCTGCGATCGAGAGCCTGCTTCAGAGCGTTGACCTCGACATCACTCTGTCCGACCTTGGCGTCGAGCGAGAGATGCTGCCCACGCTCGCGGACGATGCTCTGCGTTATATGACGCGCGGCGTGGACAAGATGCCGTGTGAATGTGGCCGCGACGACCTGATTGCGCTTCTGGAGGCCAGCCACTGAGCCTCTCTCATGGGTGCTCGGGCGGCGAGCGGGGTGATGGACTGTGCAAGGAGCGACCCTTAGCCGTTGCGTTCAGGCCCGCGAGATGGGAGTCCGCAGCGGCCGGGAGATCGAGCTGCGGCTCGAGCCCGCCGGTACCGGCGCGGGGCTGACCCTGGTCCGCTCCGACCTGGGCGAGCAGTGGCCCCTGGACCTGGCGCACTCCCGGCCTGGGCCCGGCTGCACCATCTCCGGTGAGGGCGATGCCGCCGTATGCTTCGTCGAGCATCTGCTGGCCGTCCTGAGCGCTTGCGGCGTGACCGATGCCCGCATCCTGCTCGATGGCCCGGAGGTGCCGATGTTCGACGGTAGCGCCCTGCCGTTGCTCGAGCTTGTCGAGCAGGCCGGGATCGCGAGATCAGGTGGCGAGCCGGAGCCGCTGGTCATTCGGGAGCCCGTGGCGGTCATGGATGACGGGGCGGCGGTCTTCGCTGTCCCCGGCGAGCCGGCGGAGTTAACGTATGCGTTGCACCACGATCATCCGCTCATCGGACGCGGCTTCGCTTCGTTTCGGCCTGACGCCGATGACTTCGCGACGGAGCTTGCGCCTGCCAGGACCTTCATCACTGTCGAGGGGGCCGAGGCGGCCCGGGCGGCAGGCCTGCTCAAGGCCGGCAGCGAAGAGAACGCGGTGGTCGTCTACCCGGACCACCTCTCAGAGGAGCCGACTCTGCCCGACGCCTTCGCCCGGCACAAGCTCGTGGACCTGATGGGGGACCTCTATCTGCTTGGCAGGCCCGTGCTGGGCCGCATCTTTGCCTTCTACACGGGCCATGCACACAACCACGCCCTGGCGCGCCAGATAGCGACCCAGGCGTGAGCCGTTCCGTTGTCGTTGCTGTTCAATTCTGAACCATAGGGGCTGATTCACGTGCAGTACAGACAATACGCCAAGACCGACATCAAGCTCTCGGCGCTGGGGTTCGGCGCGATGCGCCTGCCCGCAGACGATGACTACGCGGTCGAGTGCATGAGGCGCGCGCTCGACCTGGGCGTGAACTTCATTGACACCGCCATGGGGTATCGCAGCGCCAAGCCCGGCGCCGAGGCCGGCCACAGCGAGGTGCTCGTGGGCCGCGCCATCAAGGGACGCCGCGACGAGGTCTACATCTCCACCAAGAACGCGATCAGGGAGCGCACCGCGGCTCACTGGCGGGAGAACCTGGAGAACTCGCTCCAGCGCCTGGACGTGGACAGGATTGACATCTACCAGATCGTCCATGATCTGCGCTGGGAGAAGTACGTCAACGACTTCAGGCCCGAGGGGTGCGGCCTGGGGGAGGCGATCAAGGCCCGTGACGAGGGGCTCGTCGGTCACTTCAGCTTCTCGTCTCACGACACGCCCGAGAAGATCATTCGGCTGATTGACGAGGGCATCTTCGAGAGCATGATCGTGCAGTACAACCTGCTGGACCGCGTGAACGAAGCGGCCATCGCTCACGCGGCGGAGTGCGGCCTCAGCGTGCTGGTAATGGGGCCGGTCGGCGGCGGCAGGCTGGGTATGACCTCCGAGAAGCTCCAGGAGATTGTCCCCGACGCTCGGAGCACCCCCGAGCTGGCGTTTCGCTTTGTGCTCGCCAACCCGAGCGTCACGGTCGCGATGTCGGGGATGAACACCCTCGAGATGGTCGAGGAGAACTGCGCGACGGCCAGCCGCACCGAGCCCCTGACCGCGGACGAGCTTGAGGCCATCGAAGGGGCGCTCGCCGACAACCAGCGCCTGAGCGAGCTGTACTGCACGGGCTGCAACTACTGCATGCCGTGCCCGAATGATGTGGGCATTCCGCAGGCGTTCGCGGCGATGAATATGCACCGCGTCTGGGGTCTGACGGATGCGGCCAGGGCGCAGTATCGGCGCCTGGGGCCGGACAATCGGGAGGGCCTGCTCCAGGCGGACGCTTGCGTGGAGTGCGGCGAGTGCGAGGAGAAGTGCCCGCAGAAGATACCGATCATCGAGCAGCTCAAGGAGACCCACGAGGCGCTGGGATAGAGCCGCAAGGAGTGGCCGGACCACCGTCCGGCCAAGCCGTTCGTCGTCCGGGGCCTCTGCGTCCAACCCGGCTCTCATCAACGCGTAGGTCGGGCTTCCAAGCCTGTCCGCCGTAGCCTTGGCGAAGGCGGGCCCGACAACAAAGGCAACCCCGTGGGGCAGGCTTCCAGCCTGGCAGACAGAGCGGGCGCGCGGGATACCATCCTGCGCGCCGGTCCGCGGTACCTGCGCCCACAGGAGGCACCCAATGAACGAACTTCCGCAAGTCCCCCTCGGACCGCTTTCCGTCACCCGCTTCATCGTCGGCGGCAACCCGTTCAGCGGCCATGCCCATCAGACCGGCGAAGTCGGCAGGGAGATGGTTGACTACTACACGGTGGAGCGCATTAAGGCCACCTTGCGCGAGTGCGAGCGGCACGGCGTCAACACCTTCCTGGGCCGCGGCGACAACCACGTCCAGCGCATGCTCCGCGAGTACTGGAACGAGGGCGGCACGCTCCAGTGGATCGCGCAGACCGCCCCTGAGCGCGCCTCGACGGAGGCGAACATCCGGCAGATACACGGCACAGGCGCGGTCGCCTGCTTCCTGCACGGCGGGATGGTGGACGGCACCTTCCGCAACGGGGATCCGGAGGAAATGCGCGACTGGATCGCG
>CBFDBV010000475.1:0-3725 GCA_965603135.1 uncultured bacterium | reverse complement strand
CTCCTCAGTCAGATCGCGGTCCAGGCGCACGGGTCGCGCGAAGCGATCGAGCGTGTTCCGCGTGACATCCGAGAGTTCCGCCGTCCACTCGTTATCCCAGCGCTCGTCATAGCAGACGGACCCGCTGCCGCGCGCCACCAGCAGCGGGCTGGGGTCGCAGGTGGTCCAGTAGTCCCAGTACATTATCTGCGCCGCCTCGTGCAGGTGGTCCATCGTCTCGGGGTGCGTGCAGAGGATGTCGTCCCAGAGCATCGGCGCGATGCCGCGGTCGGCCAGCCAGGCGCAGACCTTGTTGATGTGCCGCGTGTACAGCACGCCCTTGCCGGAACTCTCGACCTCCGCTGCGCACCGGGGGCACTCGCCAAGCTGGCGCGTCTCGTCCGCGCCGATGTGCATAAGGGTGCAGTCGGGGAAGAGGTCGAGCACCTGCTCGGCCAGCTCGGTCCAGAGCACGAAGGACCTCTCGTTAAGCGGGCACATCTGAGCGCGCACCTCGTCCTCCTCGCGAATGTCCGCGTACTCCTCGTGCTTGAGGAGGTAGTTGAGGTGCCCCAGCGACTGCAAGAGCGGGACGACCTGGATGCCGAGGTCTCGCGCGTGGTCGAGCAGCTCGGTCAGCTCAGGCCGCGTGAGCGCGGAGGGGGAGGCGATGACCGAGTGCTCGCCCTCGAAGGGGAAGCGGTCGCCGAACTCCATGAGGATCGCGTTGAGCTTGTGCTTCGCGGCGGACTCGATCAGCCGCATCGCGTCCTCGAAGCGAAGCTGCTTGACGCTCTCGAACATGAGCTGAAGGCCGCGCAGCGGGAGGCGCGGGTAGTCGCGGATCTCGCCGACCGGCAGCACCGGGCCGTTGCGGAGCTGGTCGAGCGTGGACAGCGCGTGGAGGAAGCCCGAGCGAGAGGAGGCCTTGACCTCGATGTCGCGGGGCGCGATGTTGATGGTGTACTCCTCCTTGGCGAGTTCCTCGTCGCGCAGCAAGGCGAAGCGGTTGGGCGCTTCGGAGGCGCCGATGCCCAGGGCCTCGGAGAACCTGGTCGCGACGTCAGCGAAGCCGGACTCGTCGGCGAGAGACCAGGAGCGATCGAGGACGACCTCCTGGTCCTCCGACAGCTCCGTCTCTTTGAGGGTCGGCACGACTTCAGCAATTGTCATTGTCATCGCTCCGATGTTGCTGAGCGCGTTGGTGGGAGGGTGGAGCGCTCCGGCCGCGCTCAGAGGTGATCAATGCTCTGCACCGCCCATGGTGTGTAAGACAGGCACTCGCCGAGAGCGGCGATGTCGGCCACGCTCGCGCCTAAGCAGGTGACCAGCTCAGCGGCGACAGCATCCTCCAGGTCGAGGCGCGACAGCATCAGTCGGACCGCCTGCTCGTGCTTCATCTCCAGTGTGATGGTCCGCTCCGGCTTCCCCTCAGGCTGGTGGATGGTGACCTCTTCGTCGGGCGTCCAGATGTTCACCTGCACGCGCTCCAACCCCCGGCCGGGCTGCCAGACCCTGGCGGCGAGCGCCTCCCAGTCAACGGGGGTAGCCATGATCATCGAGCCCCGCGGACCAGGCTGGAAGCCAAGCTCAGTGTACACGGGCCAGTAGAGCGAAAAGTCCTGGCAGGTCACGCTGACGCCTACGCCCTTCGCCGCGGCCAGGGCACAGGCGCTTCTGACCAAGCGCTCGGCGACCTTCTGGTCACCGCCGCGGGTGGCAAGCTCCATGACGCGAACCGTCTCCGAGCGCAGCCGCTCGGGGCTGACAACGCAGTAACCGGCAAGGCCATCGGCGTCCTCGGCGAAGTAGACGGCGAACTTGGCCTGAACCTCCATCCAGTGGATGGATCGGAAGGCGGGCTCGAAGAAGCCGGGACCGCGCTGCTCGTAGCCGCCGCAGTTGCCGAAGGCGCTCTCGAAGACCTCCAGGACCTCGGCCTCGCGCTCGATCAACTCTGAGATATCGCGCAGGTCGCAGTCTGCGGTGGCAACGCGGCCCGGCTCACCGAGCGCGTACGAGCGGAAGTAACAGGTGTCCTTGAGCCCGTTCTTGGAGTAGTAGTGGTATCCGGGCGTGCGCTCACCGCCGCGGAAGACGGCCAGGACCTCGGCTCGCCCAGGCAGGAACTGCTTCATCGTGTCCTGGATGCCGGAGCCGATGCCCTGGCCGCGCAGGTCCTCGCGCACGCAGACCGAGCACTCGAAGGCCACGCGCACGGTGGTCCCCGGACGGACCACAAACTCGCGGATGAGCAGGGGGATCTCGCCGATGACCTCCCCGTCGCGGACGGCCACGCCTCCGGTTACGTCGGGACGGGCCATCCACTGGCGCATCTGCTCGGCGGTCAGCGGCGGAAAGACCGCATCGTGCAGGGCGTGAAAGCTCTCGAAGTCCTCGTCGCGGTACTCGCGGTACTCGATCTCGGCGGGCATCAGTGTTGCCTCCGGCCTTCAGGCGGGTCACTCGGCGATCTCCTGAAGTATGCGGCGGCCGATGACGCGCTGGTCCAGCGACATATACGCCTCGGCGAAGCGCGCGCCGCACTGCCAGCCGCGGAAAGCCGCCGTCACCAGCTTCATATCCCCGTGCGTCCAGAGAGGGATCGGCTCGTCACCGCAGCAGTCGAGCCAGATGCTGGCGCGCGGGCTGCCCGGCGGGCCCTTACGATGGATGTCGCCCGCGTAGATCTCATCGAAGTAGTTCGGCCACTGCGCGACCTCGCCGATGACGTCGGTGATGTCTACGAAGACATCGGGCCGGAACTGCGAGAGGCGCGGGTAGACCTCAAAGGCGTACATCTCCCCCGAGAAGTCCACGTAGGTGTTGGTGACGCGGGTGGCGTCGCGCACCGCGCGCTCGGCGATGAAGCCGACGGTCGCGTGGTCCGAGGGCGCAGGCTCGTAGCGGTTGTGAAAGACGGTCACGTCCGGGCGCACGTCCACGACTATCTCGGCCAGCTTCTTGATGGCCTCCAGCGTGCGCGGCACCTGCTGGTAGGGGTATCCGAGGAAGCGCTTCTCGACGCCGATCTCGGCGGCCTTGGCTACGACGCGCTCGCGCACCTCCTCCTCGCGGCCCTGGGTGGTGCGCCAGCTTGAGTAGTCGCTGGCACAGTTGACCAGCACCACGCGGTGGCCCTTCTTCACGGCCTTGGCGATGAGGCCGCCCGCTCCTATCTCGCAGTCATCCATGTGCGCGCCGATGCCAAGGATGGTTCGCGTCTTCATGGTGATGATCGCCTCTCGTCATCTCGGCTCTGCGGTGAGCTCGGTCAGCGTTCGCCGGGCGTGGTGGCGGACCTGCTCGTAAAGGCTGCCGCCGTGGGAGTCCATGGCGACGATGAGCGGCCCCAGCTCGCGCACGCGGAACTGCCAGAGGCACTCGGGGAAGAGGTCCTCCCAGTAGACCGCCTCGATCTCCTCGATCTGCGTGGTCTGCAAGGCCGCAGCCCCGCCGACGATGGCCAGGTAGACCGCGCCGCACTCGCCCATTGCTTCCAGGCTGCTCTCCAGGAGGCCGCCTTTGCCGATGATGGCGGGGACGCCGTGGTCGCGGATGAGCGGTGGCGAGTACGTCTCCATCCGCGTGCTGGTGGTGGTGCCGATGCATATCTTCTCCCAGCGGTCGCCGACCTTGCGCGCGTTGGGCGCCGTGTGCAGGCAGGGGTAGCTTGCCAGTGCGACCGGTGGGCTCACGCCCTCGTCGAAGATGCGGCGCTGGGTCGCGTCGCGGATGCCGAAGAT
>CBFDBV010000474.1:0-3738 GCA_965603135.1 uncultured bacterium | reverse complement strand
GTTCGTTCTGCGGGCGCGAGAAGCCGCGGCAGGTCAAGGAGCTGATCGCAGGGCCTGGTGTGTACATCTGCGTGGACTGCGTCGAGTTGTGCAATCAGATCATCCGCGGCAAGGCCGAGCGCGAGGCCCGCGAGCTGGCCTCGGAGACGCGCGTGCCCACGCCCCAGGAGATCTACGCCTACCTCGGGGAGTACGTCGTCGGCCAGGAAGAGGCCAAGCGGGTGCTCTCGGTGGCGGTGTACAATCACTTCAAGCGGATCCGCCTGGGCGCGCTGGACAGCGAGGTCGAGATTGACAAGACCAACATACTGCTCATCGGCCCCACGGGCTGCGGGAAGACGCTGCTGGCGCAGACGCTGGCGCGGCTGCTCGATGTCCCCTTCACCATCGCCGATGCCACCTCGGTCACGGAGGCGGGCTACGTCGGCGAAGACGTGGAGAACATCCTGCTCCAGCTTCTGATCGCGGCCGGCGGAGACGTGGACCGAGCCGAGCAGGGGATTGTCTACATAGACGAGATTGACAAGATCGCGCGCAAGGCCGACAGCCCCTCCATCACGCGCGACGTCTCAGGCGAGGGCGTGCAGCAGGCCCTGCTGAAGATCCTGGAGGGCACGGTCGCCAACGTGCCGCCGCAGGGCGGCCGCAAGCACCCGCAGCAGGAGTTCATCCAGGTGGACACCACCAACATCCTCTTCATCTGCGGGGGGGTCTTCGATGGGCTGACAGACATCATCCGCCAGCGAACGCACAACCGCACCCTGGGCTTCAGTGCGCCCATCGCCGGCAAGAAGCAGGACCTGACTGATGACGAGATCCTGGCTCAGGTTATGCCCGAAGACCTGATGAAGTTCGGAATGATCCCTGAGTTCGTCGGGCGCTTGCCCACCGTCACCACCGTTGGGACGCTGAACCAGGATGCGCTCAGGCGCGTCCTGGTGGAGCCCAGAAACGCGCTGCTCAAGCAGTACCAGAAGCTGCTGTCCCTGCTCGATGATGTTGAGCTGGTGGTCACTGAGGATGCCCTGGATGCCGTCGCTGAGGAGGCTCTGGAGCGCAAGACCGGAGCCCGGGCGCTGCGCACGGTGATCGAGAGGGTAATGCGGGACGTGATGTTTGAGATCCCCTCGCGCCCTGACGTTGACCGCTGCACCATCAGCGCCGAGACCATCAGAGAGGGCGCCCCTCCGCTCCTGGAGAAGGCTTCCGACGACCGGGAAGTAGCCTGACCGAGGGCCGAGCAGCCTCTGCCATCGCGACTGCACCCACCCCGGCAATGTAGGTGTGTACCGCATGCCTGAAGACCACACTAACGAGCCGTTCAGCGATGACGATGACTCTGACGACCTGGAGAGCGTTCAGGAGCGGCTGACGCCTGACCAGATCGCCGAGTTCGTGCAGGCCGGGTCGGTGTCCGGGGAGGAACGCTTGGCGAGATGGCCCGTGATCCCGGTCCGAGACGTAGTCGTCTTCCCGCGCATGATTGTGCCTCTGATGCTCGGCCGGCAGAGCAGCCTGCGTGCCCTGCGCACCGCGCGCAGCGAGGAGGCCCTCGTACTCCTGGTCGCCCAGCGCGATCCCGGCGTCGAGGAGCCCCGTGGCAGCGACCTGCACCGCGTGGGCACAATCGCCCGGTGCCTTCAGAGCCTGGAGCTGCCGGACGGGACGGTGCGCGCGGTGATGGAAGGGCTGCGGCGGGCCGAGATAACCGATCTGCTGCAAACGGACCCGTACCTGCTGGCTGAAGCCACGCCGATCGAGGAGATGACTGAAGAGTCCTCGGAGCTGGAGGCCCTCAAGCGGACGGTGATGGGGCGCTTCGAGGAAGCGACCCAGCTCTCCCGCACCATCCCGCCTGAGGCGCTCATCACCGCGATGAACGTGGACAGCGCTGGGCAGGTCGCCGACATCATCGTCTCCACCCTGGATCTCAAAGTCGGACAGAAGCAGGCCCTCCTGGAGGAGCGGGACTGCACCAGGCGGCTGGAGCAGACCGACGCCTTCCTCAAGGGCGAGCTGGACATCCTGCGCATCGAGCAGGAGATACACGAGCGGGTCCAGGATGAGATAGAGGACTCCCAGCGCGAGTACTACCTGCGGGAGCGTCTGCGCGCGATCCAGGACGAGCTGGGTCAGCACGAGGGCGTCGGCGGGGATGCCTTCGAGTACCGTGAGCGTATCGAGGCGGCGAAGCTGCCCGAGCTGGCGGAGCAGAAGGCCTTGGAGGAGGTGGAGCGCCTCCAGCGTATGCCTGTCGCCTCGCCCGAGGTCAGCGTCGTACGCACCTACCTCGACTGGCTGCTCGAGTTGCCCTGGACCAACGAGACCGAGGACCAGCTCGACATCGAGCGGGCCGCGCGCATCCTCGACGAGGACCACTACGGCCTATACAAGGTCAAAGAAAGGGTTCTGGAGTTCCTCGCCGTGCGGCAGCTCGTGGACGAGATGAAGGGGCCGGTGCTGTGCTTCGTGGGGCCGCCGGGGGTGGGGAAGACCTCCATCGGCAGGTCCATCGCCCGCGCGCTGGGTCGGGAGTTCATACGCATCTCGCTGGGCGGTGTGCGCGACGAGGCAGAGATCCGCGGCCACCGACGCACGTACGTCGGCGCGCTGCCCGGGCGCATCATCCAGGCGCTGCGGCGCATCGGCTGTAAGAACCCCGTGTTTATGATGGACGAGGTGGACAAGATAGGCGCCGACTTCCGGGGAGATCCCTCCTCGGCCCTCCTGGAGGTGCTCGATCGGGAGCAGAACTCGAGCTTCAGCGATCACTACCTGGAGGTCGCCTTCGATCTCTCGAGAGTGATGTTCATCACCACGGGCAATGTGCTGGACACCGTGCCGCCGGCTCTGCATGACCGCTTCGAGGTGATCGAGTTCCCGGGATACATCGAGGACGAGAAGATGCACATCGCCCGCGACTTCCTGGTGCCCAAGCAGCGAGAGGCGCACGGGCTGACCGGAAAGGACATTCGCTTCCACGACTCCGGGCTGCGCGCGCTGATACGGTACTACACCCGGGAGGCGGGCGTGCGCAACCTGGAGCGCGAGATCGCGTCGCTGTGCCGCAAGGTGGCGCGCGGCGTGGTCGGCGCGAAGAACGGGAACGTGCAGATAACCGAGGCCGCCGTGGAGGAGATGCTGGGGCCGCGGCGGTTCCGGTACGGCCTCGCGCGCGAGCACGCTCAGGTTGGCGTGGCGACGGGCCTCTCTTACACCGAGGCCGGCGGGGACATCATCTCCATCGAGGTCTCGGCGGTCGAGGGTGAGGGCGAACTGCTGCTCACCGGGCAGCTCGGGGAGGTCATGAAGGAATCCGCGCAGGCGGCGCTGAGCTACGTTCGCAGCCACGCCACCGAGTACGACCTGCCCGCCGACTTCTTCACCTCTCACGACATTCACGTGCACGTGCCCTCGGGAGCGGTGCCCAAGGAAGGTCCGTCCGCAGGCGCGGCGATCACGACGGCCCTGGTCTCGGCGCTCACGAAGCGCGCAGTTCGCCACGACCTGGCAATGACCGGCGAGGTGAGCCTGCACGGCGCTATCCTGCCCATCGGCGGCGTGCGCGAGAAGGTCCTGGCCGCCCACCGCGGCGGCATCCGCAAGGTGCTGCTGCCCGCCGAGAACGAGAAGGACCTGGCGGAGAAGAACGAGATCCCGCCGGAGGTCTTCCAGGACATCGAGTTCGTCTACATTGAGGATATGCAGCAGGCCCTGGGCGCTGCGCTGGTCTGAGCC
>CBFDBV010000473.1:0-3755 GCA_965603135.1 uncultured bacterium | reverse complement strand
GCTCCCCCTCCGTCGGCCATGCGAAAGAAAGCCTACGCTGCGGATCGCCCGGGAAAAGGAAGTGCAACTCGCAGCCGCGCAGGGCGCTGGCCGCCCGCCCGTCTGTATCCACGCGCAGCCACAGGTTCTCCAGGTCAAAGCCCACGAATATCTCGCGGATTATGGTCTCGCTCCGGTGCATCTCGGACGCCAGGATCGAGCTGCGTAAGACCGCCGCGAAGCGCCACTCAAAGTAATCGCTCACCCGCCCATCAATGGTGGCGCGCGTCAGGCCCACCGCCTTGCGCGCCAGCCCGCCTGCCTCTGTGTGTGCGATGGGCTGCCCGACGGCCGCGGGCTCTTCTTCGCCCAGCTCGCGGTACACCTGGGCCACGTTAGCGCGGAAGAGGGCATCGAAGGTCGCCGCTTCGGTGGTGTGATGCTGCTCGCTGTGCCACCAGAACCAGTCGCTGCCCTCGGCGATCATCAGGTGCTCGCGCGCCCGTTCCGCGGCCTCGCCGGGCCCGTGGTCAGCGGTCGCATCCAGGGCTCCCCGCAGCAGGTTCCACGCCCGCTTGTGCTCCTCGCCCCCGATCCACGTGCGGTAGGAGCCATCAATCCACGAGCCGGGGAAGACGGAATCGAGCCGAGCCTGCGGCGGGAACTCCCGCAGGTAGTCGCCGACCGACGTGGTCTCCAGCACCTCGTCGGCCTCCAGAGCCGCGTAGAGCGAGCGCAGGAAGCCCTCGCCTCGGTCGGGATACGACGCCCACGGGTTCTCGCCGTCGAGAATGATGCAGACCAGGCCGGGCGTGGACGACCCCTCGAGCGCCGACGCGATGCGCCGCAGGCGAGCGACAAGATCCAGGGCGGCGTCCTCGCAACTCCAGTCGGCGTACACGAAGCCGATGCGATCGGAGAGATAATGATCGCGGAAGACGATGCTCAGCTTCCCCTCGGCGACCCGGTAGGGACGGTAGAGCTCCCGCGGATCCGGTCGCCGGGGCGATCCGTCGCGCAGGCTGTGCGCCAGCACCTCCTCGTCCGAGGCCGTCCAGCCGAAGCCCGCTTCTTCGATGAGCGCCAGCGCCGCGCCGCTGACAGCGCCCTCCGAGGGCCAGAGGCCCTCAGGCCGCCTGCCGAAGGTGGCTCGGTGATGAACCCGCGCGCGCTCGAGTTGACGCTGGCACTCCGCGGGCGCGTGCCACGGCTCGTTGGGCAGTTGTCGCCGCGGGATGCGCCGCTCGGCATCGCTCATCTTGCAGAGCAGCGGCAAGATGGGGTGGTAGTAGGGCGAGGTGGTCAGCTCCGCTCTGCCGTCGCTCTCGGCGGACCCGTACAGGTCCAGCACGCGCCCGATCGCCGTCTGCATCTCATCGAGCAGCGCCCGCTTCTCCTGCTCACTGAAGCCCTTCTCCTTAGCCAGCAGCTCGCGTACCACCTCGCTGTCGCTGCGCAGGGCGTAACCGCACCATGCGAGGTCGAGCCAGACCTGGAGGTCGCGCCAGTCGGCCTCGGTCAGCGTCGCGCCTGCGTCCCGGCACTTGCGCCGGAGTTCCGCGCAGCGGCCCCTGCCTTGCGGTCTCGCGTTGGCACGGTAATTGCTGAAACAGGTCAGTAGATAGTGTCGCTCATCGGGCTCCAGGTCGGCCGCGGCGCGCCGGGATAGCTCAAGGGCGCGGTCCGTGGTCTCTGCGCGTGCGTACCTGGCTATCTGCTCGGTGAGCGAAGGGACGAGATTGAAGGTAACCGTGGTCTTGTCGAAGCCCCGGAGCAGCCAGGGCATGTCGTAGTACGCGCCGCACGCGTGGAGCCTGACGAAGGGCAGGGCCGCCTGGCGACTTCCCGGCCACAGGTACCACGGCTGGTGCATGTGCCAGATGAAAGCAACCTTGAGCGCAGTCATTTGAATTGCGGACATCGGACGTCAGACACCAGACATCAGACCAACAGCGAACGACAGTGGCACTCGCAGGCCTAAGGTCTGTGGTCGGAGGTCTGCCTCATGTCACAGCCCGGCTCGTTCTGCCTGGTTCTGCACGCACACATCCCGTACGTGCTCGGCCACGGCACCTGGCCGCACGGCGCGCGGATGCTGTACGACGCTGCGGCTGACTCCTATCTGCCGCTGCTTCGCACCTTCCAGGAGCTGGCGGCGGATGGCATCCAGCCGCGCATCACCCTCAGCCTCACGCCGGTCCTGCTCGAGCAGCTCGCCGACGCCCGGTTCAAAGAGTGGTTCCCCTGCTACCTGCGGGACCGGGCGGCCTCCGCGGGGGCCAACGCGGGCGAGTTCGAGCGCGAGGGCCGCGGCCATCTCGCCTACCTGGCCGGGCGCTGGGCCGACCACTTCGGCGAGCTTGAGCGCTACTTCTGCGAGGACCTGGGCTGCGACATCATCGCCGCGCTGCGGGCCCTTCAGGAGCAGGGCGCCCTTGAGCTGATGACCTCCGCCGCCACGCACGCATACCTGCCGCTCCTGCACGAGGACTGCTCCATCCAGGCGGAGGTGCGGCAGGGCGTCCGTACCTATCTTCGGCATTTCGGGCGCTACCCTCGAGGTTTCTGGCTGCCCGAATGCGCCCACCGGCCGCGCACGCTCTGGGCGCCGCCCGCCGAGATCATCCCACCCGACGGACATACCTGGATGCGCAAGGGCGTCCACGAGTTCCTGGCCGAGAACGGCTTCGACTACTTCATCGTTGACGGTCACATCCTCGGCGGCGGAGACCCTCTGCCCGTGGACATTCGTAACGGGGACGCCCTGGGCAAGCTCTGGAGCAGGATCACCCGGCGCGATGAACCGCCGCGACCGAGCTGGGAGAAGACGCCCTACCTCCCCCACTTCGTTGGCTCGCGCTTCGAGGACCACCCGCCGGTGGCATGTCTGGTGCGCAACGGCCCCGTCTGCCGCCAGGTGTGGAGCGCGCAGCACGGGTACCCGGGCGACGGCTCGTACCTGGAGTTCCACAAGAAGCACATGCCGGGGGATCACCGCTACTGGCGAGTGACGGATGATCGCGGGGACATGGGCGCCAAGGAGCCCTACGACCCCCAGCGGGCGGCTGAGCGCGTGCGGGAGCATGCCGGGCACTTCGTGGGGCTGCTCCACGACCTCCTTGAAGCGCAGCCCCGGCCTGACGGCCGTCGGCCGCTCGTGTGCGCGCCCTTTGATACCGAGCTATTCGGGCACTGGTGGCACGAGGGGCCAGGCTGGCTGGCGCAGGTGATTCGGTGGATAGCCCAGGACCCGCGCGTGGAGTGTCAGACCTGCCACGAGTACCTCGCGCACGGCCCGCCAGCGACAGCCATCGCGCTGCCGGAGGGCTCCTGGGGAGAGGGCGGCGGGCACCGGATGTGGCTTAACCCGCAGACTGAGTGGGCCTGGCGGCTGGTGTACGATGCCGAGACCGAGATGCGCGAGCTGGCCCGCGAGTTCGCACACACCCACGACGAGCAGCTCGCGGAGTTCCTGGCGCAGGCCGGCCGCGAGCTTTTCTTGCTTCAGGCCTCCGACTGGCAGTTCCTGATCACGACCGGCTCGGCGCCCGACTGGGCCGCCCAGCGGCTCGCGGCCCATCACACCGACTTCAAGCGCGTAGTCGTCCTCGCCAGGCGATGGCAGCGGCGCGAGCATCTGACCGAGGCCGACTGGCAGTACTTCGGCTCTCTGCGTGAGCGCGACCGCCTCTTCCCCGACCTGGAGCCTGCCTGGCTCGCCTCGCTCGACCATCCCGCTACGTAGCTCAGAGCGGACCGCGGCGCTCCTTCCCGCC
>CBFDBV010000472.1:0-3756 GCA_965603135.1 uncultured bacterium | reverse complement strand
ATCAGAGAGACCCTCCAGCGGCTCACAGACAGAGGCCTGCGGCTGACGCGGCAGCGCCGTTGCATCATCGCCCAGATATATGCGCAGGAGGGGCACTTCGCCGCCGAGGACCTGCTCTCGAGCCTGAGCTCGGCCGCCGACGCAAGCAGCCTGCCCGAGGACTGCCAAGAGCGGGCGTCGCGCGCGACCGTCTATCGCATGTTGCCGCTGCTGGTGGAGGTGGGTGCGCTTCGCGAGATAATGCCCTTCCGCAAGCGCAAGCGCTACGAGATGGTGCAACCGGCGAAGCACCACGAGCATTTCGTCTGCCAGCAGTGCGGGGCGGTCATCGAGTTCTACGACGCGGCCCTGGAGGACGCCATCGAGGCGTCGGCTGGCAAGCGGGGCTTTGACATGCGCCGTCACTCGGTGGAGATCCTGGGCATCTGTCCCGCCTGCGCGCCGCGCCTGCTCGAGCAGGACGAGGGGGAGCGCCCGTGAGGGACGAGACGCGGGGCGATCCCGCCGGGCGCGGCGAGTCGCGGATACTGCTGGTAGGCAACCCCAACGTCGGCAAGAGCGTCATCTTCTCTCTGCTGACCGGCACCTACGTGGTGGTCTCCAACTACCCCGGGACCACGGTGGAGGTCTCACGCGGCAAGCTGCGCGGCCTGAGGCGCGAGGCCGAGGTGGTGGACACCCCCGGCGTTAACGACCTGACCCCGCTGAGCGTTGACGAGATCGTCACGCGCAATATGCTCCTGGAGGACGATCCGTGCCGCGTGGTGCAGGTCATTGACGCGCGCAACCTCGAGCGCGGCCTTACCATCACCGCCGAGCTGGCCGAGATGGGCGTGCCGCTGGTGGTCTGCCTGAATATGATGGACGAGGCGCGCCGGGCGGGGATGGAGATAGACGTGGGCGCGCTACGCGAGCGGCTCGGGGTGGAGGTCGTGCCCACGGTGGCGGTCGAGCGCCGCGGTATTCCCGCCCTCTTCCGCGCGCTGGATGCGGCCCGCCCCGCTCACCTCGACGTGGCCTATCGCCCGGAGGTGGAGGCAGCGGTGCACCTGATGGAGCCGCTGCTGCCCGACGGCCCCATGTCCCGGCGCTCGCTGGCTCTGATGCTGCTGTGCGGGGACCCGAGCCTGTACGGTTGGATTGCCGACCGGGTCAAGACCGACCGGCTCGAGGAGATCAACCGCATCCTGGCCGAGGCCGCGGCTCGCTTCCAGCGCCCGCTCAGCCACCTCATCGCCACCGCTCGTCGCGACAAGATCGAGCATCTGGTCGGACAGGTGGTGAGGCGCCGCATCGTGTCCGCCAGCCGCAGCCGCGAGATCATCAGCGCGGCGTGCATGCACCCTGTCTTCGGCTCGGTGCTGCTGCTGGTGATTCTCTATCTCATCTACCTGGCAGTCGGCAAGTTCGCGGCGGGGACCGCCGTGGACTTCCTGGAAAGCAGCGTCTTCGGCGACCCGGGGGGGGCGCTCGTTGCCTACCCCTCCCCGAGTTCGGACACGCGCTGGGAAGTGCAAGTGCCCGCCACCGAGCAGCCGAATGGGCTCGTGCTCAAGCTGCCACGAGAGGGGCGCCCGCGTCCCGCTCCGCGGGACGTGGGGCCCATGGTCAGGCTGGCGCGCCTGCTACCGGGTAGCGAGGCGCCCAGGTTCCTGCGCGAGGGGGAGAGCTACCGCTTCCACCTCAGGCTGCGCGAGCCCGAGCCGGGTGTGCGCATCCATGTCGCCTGTGAACTCCGTTACATCGAGAGCGGCGCCTCCGAGCTGCACCTGGCCGCGGTGCAGGCGGATGGCACCGCCTCCGGCGTCTTCGCGCCAAGCACCCACGGGGCAGAGTACAGCCTGGTCGTGCTCGGGCCGTCTGAGGCGCCCTCGGGGCGCGTGCAGATCGTCGAGGCCGGCGTCGAGCGGCTGCCCAGCGGCTACGTCAATCCCTGGCTGGCGGGCCTCATTGCCGGGCAGGATGCCCGACCTGCGCGAGCTGGTGGAACCGGCTTCATCTACGATCTCCTGATGGGTGAGTACGGCCTCGTCAGCATAGGCATCACCTACTCGCTCGCGCTCGTTCTGCCCATCGTTGCGGCCTTCTTCCTCTGCTTCGGCCTGCTGGAGGACTCCGGGTACCTGGCGCGGCTGACGGTGATGGCCAACCGCGGCTTCAAGGTCATCGGTCTCAACGGCAGGGCGGTCCTGCCGATGGTGCTGGGGCTCGGCTGCGACACGATGGCGACGCTGGCGGCGCGCATCCTGGACACAAAGAAGGCGCGGCTGATCGTCACCATCCTGCTGGCCCTGGGCGTGCCCTGCTCGGCGCAGCTCGGGGTGCTGCTGGGCATGCTCGGTGACATCGGCCCGGCGGCGCTTGCCACCTGCCTGGGCGTGGTCGGGGCTCAGCTCGTCCTGGTCGGCTACCTCGCCAACCGCGTCCTGCCCGGCGAAGTGTCCGACTTCATTGTCGAGATCCCGCTCATCAGGCTGCCGCGTATGACCAACATCATCATCAAGACGTACTTCCGCGTCGTCTGGTTTCTGAGGGAGGCTCTGCCCTTCTTCGTGCTGGGGACGTTCGCACTGTTTGTGCTGTCCAGGCTGGGCGCACTACGGTACATCCAGGTTGCCGCCCAGCCGCTGGTGGTTCACCTGCTGGGGCTGCCCGAGCAGGCGACGCCGGCGTTCCTGGTGGGCTTCCTGCGCCGGGACTACGGGGCCGCGGGGCTCTTCGATCTGCGCCTGGAGGGCCTGCTGGACAACGTTCAGACCGTGGTGGCGATGATCACTATCACGCTGTTCGTGCCCTGCGTGGCGCAGTTCTTCATCATCATCAAGGAGCAAGGGCTCCGGCGCGCGCTGTTCATCGTCGCCTTCATCATCCTGGTTGCCTTCGGCACCGGCGGGGTGGTAAACTTCGCGCTGAGGTCCCTGCACGTGACTTTCTAGCGCGCCGGCGGCTCCGAGAGGCTGGCGCTGAGGAGGACTTGCAGATGGCGAGAAGAGGCCGTCGAGGAGGCGATGGGCCTCGTGGCAAGCGGCGCGGCCTGGGCCGCCCGCATCGGCCCGATGACCTGGGGCCGGCCCTGAAGGCCACCCAGCCGATGGAGGAGATGCTCCAGGCGCTCTACGTCCTCATCGAGGAGCAAGGCAGGGAGCAAGTGCCGCGCACTGCGCCCGAGCTGGCCCCTCTGCCGCCGCCCACGGTTGATGAACTCGAGCAGGCCGGCTACATCACTCTCTCGGACGGCAACATCGAGCTTACTGAGCAGGGCTGGTGGCTGGGCCGGGGCGTGGTGCGGCGGCATCGGCTCGCCGAGCGCCTGCTCACAGACGTGCTGGACTTCGACCTGGGCACCGAGGAGGAGGTCGCCTGCGAGCTGGAGCACATCGTCAGCCCGGAGCTGACGCGCGCCATCTGCACCCTGCTGGGCCATCCCACCACCTGCCCGCGTGGCAAGCCCATCCCCCCCGGGCCGTGCTGCGCTGCCCACGAGCGCGAGGTGGAGACCGCGGTTCTGCCCCTCACCGAGATGGCACCTGGCGAGCGCGGGATCGTGGCACACATCTCAACCGTGGACCGGGACAGGCTTGACCGGCTCAGTGGCCTGGGCATCTTCCCCGGCGACGAGATCGAGCTGCTTCAGAAGAGTCCTGCCTTTGTCATCCAGGCGGGCGAGACCACCGTGGCCCTCGACCTCGACGTCGCCAAGGACATCCGTATGCGCCGGCTTGATGTGAACGACGGGCAATGACGGCGGGCAAAGGG
>CBFDBV010000471.1:0-3778 GCA_965603135.1 uncultured bacterium | reverse complement strand
AGTTCCCGCTGGCCAGCGCCGCGTGGCACGAAGGCAGCCACGAGGCGCGCGCCGCAGCCGGCCTCTACGCAGCCGACCTGATCGGGGCCTCCGCCGGCGCGCTGCTGACGGGCGCCGTGCTGGCTCCACTGCTGGGAATTGTCGGCACCTGCGAATGTGCAGCGGTCCTCGGAGGGGGCGTGGCCGTCCTGCTGGCGGTGCGGGCGTGGCTCGGACGCTGAGAATGCGGGGGTCGTTCAAGCCGCGACGCGGTTGCGGCCGGCGTGCTTCGCCTGATAGAGTCGCTGATCGGCGGCCTCCAGGAGTGCGCGCATGGGATCATCCCGGTGCTCGACCCTCGGGTCAAAGACGGCTACGCCCACGCTTAGAGTGACTGAGACAAGCTGATCACCCACGGGGACACGCAGTCCTGCGACGCGCGTGCGTATGCGCTCCGCAAGGCTCTCGGCCCCGAAGAGGTTGGTGTCAGGGGCGATGACCGCAAACTCCTCGCCGCCAATAGGCCCCTTCTCCGGGGCGATGACCGCGAACTCCTCCCCGCCGTAGCGAGCAGGAACGTCTATGCCCATCCGCACCTCGCGTGCGATTATCTTCGCGACATGCCGCAGAACCTCGTCACCCGCCGCATGTCCATAGGTATCATTGATGTGCTTGAAGTGATCCAGGTCGAGCATCAGCAGGGCCACGCGCGAGCGCTCGCGCTCCGCCCGCCGCAGCTCGCCCGCCAGCCGCTCATCGAAGTGTCTGCGGTTGTAAAGCCCGGTCAGGCTGTCGCGCTCTGCCTCGCCCTGGGCCTTCTCCCAGGCATCGGCCAGCGCTCTCTCGAGCTGCACTATGCGCTCGCCGGCCCTGATCCTCGCCAGCAGCTCATCATGATCCACCGGCTTGATTATGTAATCGTCGGCGCCGGCCTCCAGGGCCTCCACGATGTCCTCCTTCTCCGCCTTGGAGGTCACCATGATCACGTACCTGTATCCCGCCAGGTCCGGGGACTTCAGACGCCGACACAGCTCCAGCCCGTCGAGGTTGGGCATCATCCACTCGGCCACCACTATCTTCACTTCGGGGGAGAGCAACTCCAGGGCCTCGCGTCCGTCCGCTGTCTCGACCACCTGGTACTCGCGCCGCCTGAGCAAGTGAGCTACGACCTCGCGCGAGACCGGGTCATCCTCGACGATCATCACGGTCGTTTGCTCGGTCATTGTCCCGCTCCATCAGTCCGGTTGTCCTGGCGCTCAGTTCCCAGGGCCGCGAACGACGACGGGCCAAACGGCCTCACAAAGGATGACAGTTCGGCCTCCTTCAGCCCGCAACGCAATTGCCACCACGCAGCTTGGCCTGGTAAAGTCGGTGTTGCACTGCCTCGAACAGCGCGGCGGCGGGATTGTCGTCTCCCCAGCGGCGGCGCCCGAAGATGGCGATGCCGGCGCTAGCGGTGACGGCGACGTATTCACGCTCCGTGAGCACGCGGACCTCCAGCACCGCCTTGCGGAGTCGTTCTGCCAGGGCTTTCGCCCCGGCCATGTTGGTGTTCGGCGAGCTGACCGCGAACACGTCGCCGCCACAGCGCGCGGGCATGTCGGTCCCGAGCCTGACCTCGTCTGCTATCATCTTGCCGATCTGCCGGAGGAGTTCATCCCCCACAGCGCGTCCGCAGGTCTCATTGATGCGCTTGAGGTCATCCAGGTCAATCACGGTCAGGGCCAGGGGTTGACGCTGACGGCGGGCACGGGTTACCTCTTCGCGGAGCGCCCGCCGGAAGTACACGTTGCTCACCAGCCCGGTGAGGCTGTCGCGGTGAGAGACTGCCCAACCGTGACGGTCGGCATTGCCCGCCCATCGCCCCGGGTGCAGCGCGCGCTCGCCGGCCGTCACCCTCTCCAGCAGGTCATCGGGGTCCACGGGCCTGATGAGGTAGTCGTCGGCGCCGGCTTCAAGTGCCGGCAGCACCTGGTCATTCTCGGTGGCGGTGAACGCCATGATCACGTACCGGCCTTCCGCGCCCTCGTCCGACTTCACACGCTGACATAACTCGAGTCCACCCGCCCCTGGCAGAGTGCAGTCAACCACCGCTATCTCCACCTCGGTGGTGACGAGCTGAAGCGCTTCGTCCCCGTGTTCCGCCTCCACGACCTCGTAGGGTCCCCAACGTCTCAGCGTGCGGGAGGCAAGCCTCCGTGAGACGCCATCGGCCTGCGCGACCATCACTGTCGTACGCTGCATCACAGTTGATGTCCTCGTTATCCGTTCGTGGCCTCGGCCGCCGCAGGACGCACCGCGGACGAGCAGCGACGCGCCGCCGCGGCCGGTAGGGTGACATACGTACATACTATCGGCCTGCCTGCGGGGGGGCTGAAAGGCGGAAACGACAGGTACGAGTGGCGAGTAACAGCAGACAACACGACGATGGGGGATGGGAGCCGTAGGCCGTTACTCGCCGCCCTGGGCCCCGAAGCCTTGGCCAAGGGGGCTCGTCACTCGCCTCCGCAGCTCACCGGTAGTATTCCTCTGGTATTCTGCCGGCCTTGACCGAGAGCTGCAGCTTGTTCTCGCCGCGCTGGATTCCCAGGATGATGGTGTCGCCGATCTTGCGGCGGAAGATCGCGCTGCGAAGCTCATCGAGGTTGCCTATCTGGCGGCCATCCGCGCTGAGGATGACATCGCCCTGCCTCAGGCCGGCCTTGGCCGCGGGGCCGTCTCTGGTCACCTGGAGCACGACGACTCCCCGGTCCGCCGCCAGCCCCAGGTAGCGAGACAGGCCCTGACTGTTGGTGATGGCCTGCTCGATGCCTACCCAGGGCCCGCCGTGAATGAGGAAGCGCACGACCTCGAAGGCGTCATTGATGGGGATCGCGAAGCCGATGCCGACGGTGGCACCGGTGGGGCTGAAGATCATCGAGTTGATGCCGACCACCTGGCCGGCGAGGTTGATGAGCGGCCCGCCGCTGTTGCCTTGGTTGATGGCGGCATCGGTCTGAATGACATTGCGCGTGATCGTGCCGGCCCTCCCGCTTCCGATGGGCCGAGGGCCCAGCGCGCTCACCACCCCCACAGTCACGGTATGCTCGAACTCGTAGGGGTGGCCGATCGCAACCACCCATTCGCCGATGTTCAGAGCATCGGAGCTGCCCAGTTCCGCGTTCGGAAGGCCTGCTGCGTCGCCCTCCAGGACGACGACCGCAACATCCGAGCTTCTGTCGGCCCCCAGAAGACTGCCCTTGAGTTCCGCCCCGCTCTTCAGCTTGACGACTATCTCCTCGGCGTCCCCGACCACGTGAGTGTTGGTGAGCACGAGCTTGCGGCCCTCATAGTCGAACACGAAGCCCGAGCCCATCCCCCGCTGCACCCTGGAGCCGCCGAAGAACCGCTCGAAGGGACTCGAGGGCTCGACGACCGTAGTCGCCACGATCTTGACCACGGCCGGGTCCACGGCCGCGACCGCCTTGACGATGGCGTCTTGCTCGGTGAGCACGCGCACGCTCGGACGCGGCTGCGGGCGGACGTGCGGCCCAGCATCCCCGCCCGCGTCGGCCCGCTCCACTGTCCGCAGGTACACGTAGGCCCCGCCCAGCCCCCCCAGGAGGCCCGCGATCAGGGCAGCGATCATGGCCACAACCACGGTCACGACGCCGGAACTGCTGTGCCTCAACGAAGCCACATCCTCACCCGAGCTCGCGCATAACTTGCGCCATCTCGATCGCGCTCTCTCCGGCCTCGAAGCCACGGTTCTTGAGCCGGGTTCCCGCTCGCTCCACGGCCTGCTCGACGCTGTCGGTCG
>CBFDBV010000470.1:0-3791 GCA_965603135.1 uncultured bacterium | reverse complement strand
CTGATTGAGTTCACGGATAACTACGAGGACCTGAGCACGGACGTGGGCTTTCAGTTCAAGTTCTACTGCGAGCGGTGCGGCAACGGGTATATGAGTGAGTTCCGAGCGTACACGATGGGACGGGCGGCGGGCCTGCTGAGGGCCGCCGGGAGTCTGCTGGGCGGTCTGACCAGGCGGGCAGCGGACAGCGCCTATGAGGTGCAGCGCGCCGTTGGCGGGCCGGCACATGACAAGGCGCTCAAGGAGGCCGTCGCGGAGGTCCGCCCGCACTTCCATCAATGCTCGCGGTGCGGCGAGTGGGTGTGCGACGTGTGCTGGAATGAGGCGCGCGGGCTCTGTGAACAGTGCGCGCCCGATACGCAGGAGGAGCTGGCCGCCGCGCAGCAGGAGAGGCTGCTGGACGAGGTGCGCGAACGCGTGGGAGAGACCAGCTACGCCGAGGAGGTCAATGTCGCGGACACGGCAGTGACCACCTGCCCGCACTGCGGGGCGAAGGTCAGCGGGGGCAAGTTCTGCAACGAGTGCGGGAAGCCGCTGGTGGCGGAGAAAGTCTGCCCCAAGTGTGGTGCCGAGAACGAGGCCGACGCCAAGTTCTGCTCGGAATGCGGTGAGCAGCTTGCTTAGACCGGTGGACCTCTCAGCCTCGGGCGTCATCACGTGGGCCGGTGAGTCCGGGCCCGGCAGCGTCCAGGTGACGGCCGAAGGGCTCAGTGTGGAACTCGCCTCCGGCGGAACGGTAGAGAAGGAAGCCTGGGAGATACGGAGGGTGCGGCGGGAGGGCTACGCCCTCACCGTCGAGCTGGCCGGGGACGAGGCGCTGAGGTTTGAGCAGTTCGCGCGGCGCACTGACGAGCTGGAGAGAGCCCTGTGGCGCTGCCGCTGCGACGGCATCGCGGAGCTGATGGCGCCCGCGGACGAGAGGCCGCTGGAGGTCATCGAGGCAAGCGGCGAGGCGTCCGGGTCGCTGTACCGTTATGAGGACGGTCTGCGCTGGGTGCCGCGGGAGGGGGCGTGCTTCGCGCGGCTGTACGGGGAGTTGGAAGGGTCTGAACTCGACGCTGAATCATACACGCTGGCCCTCTACGGGCCGTTCGGCGAGGATTTGCTGGCAGGGCTGGCGCGGCGCACGACGGGACTGGAGCACGAGGTCCGCCAGCGCGTCGCGGAGGCGCGAGAGACCTTTGCGGAGAGCCTCCAGGAGGCGGGCTGGGCCGGTCTGAACACCGGCCCCTCCTCGGCGGAGGAGACCAGGAGCGGAGCGATCAGGCAGCATGTGCCTTTCGAGGCGAGCGAGGAGCGGCTGGGGGCAGCGGAGGCGCTGGTCGTCGAGGAGCGCAAGGAGTACTGGCAGGCGCTGAGGGAGGACGCGCTTATCGCTCGGCTGGTGGTCAGCTCGGACGAGGAGGGCGAGCTGCGGCTGGTGGCGCTGTGCCCGGTGGCCGCCGGCGAACTCTATGAGGTGTTGTCTGAGGGCGACCACGCCAGCTTCGTCTTCAAGCGCGCTGACCCGGTTGTGCTGGCCTGGACCGAGGTCGGCTTCCGGCGGGAGCCGATCTTCGAGGAGGAAGCGGAGGACGAGGGCCCGTACGAGACGCTGGCGGAACTGCTGCCCTCGTTGGCGGAAGCGCGGACGTCCCTGGTCAAGCGCGTGATCCACGATTCGGTCGAGCAGTGGCGGAAGGCCCTGGGTTGAGACAGCCCGAGGGAGAGACCGTCGTATCCCGTGGGAGGGATGGAGATGACGCGGGCAGTGATGGCACGGCTGTTGACGGCGTTAGCGGCGATGATGATCGTCAGTGCGCCGGGGTGGTGTTTGACGAATCTGCTGCCGAACCCGGGGATGGAGGTGGATGAGACCGGCGACGGCATAGCGGACACCTGGAGCCCGAATGTGCATAAGTCCGAGGGCGCCGAGGGCAACTTCGCCGTTGACACGGAAATCAAACACTCCGGGAACGCGAGCCAGCGCATCGAGCATACCAGCGATAACCGTGCGTGGGTGCGTGTCAGCCAGGACCGCGTAGACGCGAAGGCGGATGGCGTCTACCGCGTGGAGGCCTGGGTGCGCGGCGACGGGCATTACACGGTCCTCCTGTACCAGTTCATCAAGGACCAGGAGAAGTATCTCTCGGAGAGCATCGGCAGCGGCGACGCCACCGAGGAGTGGCAGCATGTGTCCAAGGTGATCACGACCGATCCGAACATCTCGCACTTCAAGCTGTCGCTGGTCAGCGACGGCAAGGGGACCGTCTGGTTCGATGACGCGGCGCTGGTGCTCATCGCGGAGAGGCCGAACCTGCGCGTGTCGAAGGGCGTCGCGCCGCCGGAGATTGACGGCAAGCTCGATGACGCCGCGTGGGAGAAGGCAGCCGTGGCGGGCGAGTTCATGATCCTGGGAGGGGACGGCGAGGCGGCGCCTGTGCCGACGCGGGTGAAGGTGTGCTTCGACGACGAGGCGTTCTACGTGGGCTTCGAGTGTGATGAGCCGAACGTGGCGGGGATGGTGCGCGAGACCACCGAAGACGGCGCGGGAGTCTGGACCGACGACTGCGTGGAGGTGTTCCTGGACATCGAGCACGAGCGAACCGGCTACCTGCACCTGGGGGTGAGCGCGACCGGAGCCAAGTGGCAGGATCGGAGGCTGGGCGCCAGGTGGTACACGGACTGGTACTCGACGGGCGGGGCGGAGGTCGCGGTGCCCGAGTGGTCCGGGGCGGCGCAGGTGAGCCAGGAATCGTGGACGGCGGAGTTGCGGCTGCCCTTCGAGCAGATCGGAGGCGCGCCGGGGATGGGGACGATCTGGGGGGCGACCTTCTGCCGGACTCGAAGAGCCACGGGTGAGGAGGAGAACTTAACGTGGTCGTACACGCCTGGCGACAGGTATGCGGTGCCGGATCGGTTCGGGACGCTGGCGTTTGCCATGCGGCCGCCAGCGCCGCCGGCGGAGGTGGCGCGAGCCGCGGACTACCAGCCGCCGAGGCCGACGGTGATCCCGCAGCCGCAGACATTGAAGTGGCAGGGCGAAGCCTTCCGGCCGAACCGGCAGACGAGGATCGTGGCGCTGGCCGAGGCTGATACGATGGCGGCGGAGATGCTGCAAGGTGACCTTCAGGGGCGGTTCAGGCTGAGGCTCGCCATCGAGCAGGGCGCGGGAGAGGGAGAGAACCTGATAGTCATCGGCACAACTGCTGAGGGCGGCGATCCGGCGCTGAAGGCGGAGGGCTACCGGCTCACAGTTGCGCCCGGGCGCGTCGAGGTGGTTGGCGCCGACAGCAGGGGAGCGTTCTACGGCACGCAAACGCTGCGGCAGATGCTGACCGAGGATGCCAGGGGGCCGCTGTTCTACGGATGCGCGGTGAACGACTGGGCGGACAACGCCTGGCGCGGGTGGCACCTGAGCAGCCCCTCGCAGGAGGACCTGCCCGTCTACCGCAGGTTCATTGATCTGATGGCGCTGCTGAAGTACAACACGCTGTGCCTGGAGGTGGACAGCCGGCTGCAATATGAGAGCCATCCCAAGATCGCGCGGGAGGGCTCGCCGACCAAGGAGGAGCTGCGAGAGCTGGTGGAGTACGCGAAGGCGCGGCACTTCGAGGTGTTCCCGCAGCTTGCCAGCTTCTCGCATGTGAGATACGTGACGACGATCCCGGGATACGAGCACCTGGCCGAGGCGGAGACGACCACGGAGGGCTTCCGGGACAGGAACAACTACTGCCCCTCCAACCCGGAGACCTACGAGGTGTTCTTCGCGCTGATGGACGAGCTGATCGAGGTGTTCGAGCCGAAGTACT
>CBFDBV010000469.1:0-3792 GCA_965603135.1 uncultured bacterium | reverse complement strand
TGGACGATCTCCGTCTTGGTCAAGCCCAGCGTCGGCGCGATGACGCGGGGCGCGTTGCGCGTCGCAAGCTCCAGCAGCCCCTCGGCCCTGCTCACGAACTCCGGGGAGTTGTCCGGGAACACCGCCGCTTCCTCGGCGTTGAAGCCGCATACGATCGCCTGGCAGTCGAACGCCTCAGCGAAGGCGGCAGCGATGCTGACGAACACGGCATTCCGGCCCGGGACCCAGACTCCGACGTCGGTCGCTGCCGCCAGGTCGGCCGCCGGGTCGGTGATCGCCTCCGGGGCCAGGCGCCCGAGCCAGGGCAGCTTGACGAGCCGATGCGGCAGGCCCAGGTCGGCGGCGACGCACAGGGCGGCCTCGATCTCGCGCGGCGCCGCGCGCTGGCCGTAGTCGAAGGTGAGCGCCAGCTCCGGCGGATGCTGCTCGCGCGCCGCGTAGGCGCTGACCACCGAGTCAAGACCGCCGGAGAGCAGGATGACCGCGCCCATCATCCCGGCCCCCGGTAGGTCACGCAAGAGCCTGAGGTCTCGCACACCCTAACTGCTTCGACGCGCACCGGGCCGCTTAGTTCCGTGGCAATGCGCTCGTAGAGGTAGCGGGCCAGGTTCTCGCTGCTGGGGTTCTGCTCCGCGAAGGCCGGCAGGTCGTTGAGGTTCCGATGGTCGAGTTCCGCGATCACTCGATCGCACACAGCCTTCAGCTCGCTGAAGTCCAGCAGCATCCCGCGCTCGTCGAGCTTCTCGCCGGCGACGGTCAGCTCCACCCGATAGTTGTGACCGTGCAGGCGCGAGCAGTCGCCCGGATAGTCGCGCATCCGGTGCGCCGCGGAGAACTCTCGCTCAACTGTCAGTTCGTACATAGCGCTTGCCGCCTCTGCGAGGGCGCGGTCGTTCGGGCCTGCCACGGTTCGGTGGGATTATAACACGGCTGAGAGAGAGCGGCAACCGCGAGGCGCCGCGTTGACTCGGCGTACGCGCGCGCGTATACTCGGCGAGGTGCAAAGGGAATGTCCGAGGACGCCAAGAAGCTGGACAAGCGGATAGTAGCCGTGGTCGTGGTGGCGGGGCTGCTCACGGGGGCTGTCATCACGTACTACGCCACCGCGCTGCGTCCTGCCTCCGGCCGTGAGGAGCCTCCCCCGCTGCTGCCCGAACATCAGGTGCCGTATGACACGCTGTATCCCCAGGAGGCTGAGGACGAGCCGGTGGCGGAGACAGCGCCGCATGCGACCCAGGCTGCTGCGCCCACCGAGGAAGAGAGCGTCAGGAGGAGCGACGCGGAGCGGCCGCGCGAGGAGCAAGTCACTGACGCCGACCGCAGGGCCATCGCCGCTGCCGAGCACCGCGCGCAGCAGCAGGGCGTGGAAGAGCACGTTGAGCTGGACGACCATCTCTACGTGAGCATCTGCGCGAAGTTGGTGATCGCCGCCAACGACCTTCAGCGTCACGAGGATGCGGCGGCGCTGTTGCTGGACTACACGGCGCAGCTCCTGGCCGACGCGCGCGTGGACGCCGAGGACTTCCACGCGTACACCAGGGAGATAACCGGGAATCCGCGCCGCGCGGATGCTATGCGCGAGCGCATCCTGCGAGAGGCCGAGAAGCGCACACAGATGAAGATCGAGATAGACACCATCCCAGGCATTCCGCAGCCCGAGCTGGACATCCCTCCGCAGGACGAATGAAGGAGCCAGTCGCACAACGCTGGCGAAGGTCAGCGCACCGGCACCCTCTGCCCGGTGCGCTCTGATTCGTAGCCGGCGAGCACCGCCGCCAGCGCCGCCCGCGCTTGGGCCGTGGTCAGCTCGGGCTCAGTGTCCCCCAGGATGCACTCGATGAAGTGGTCCAGCGTGCGCTGCACGGCGTAGCCGCCCACGTCCAGGGGATTGTGAACGCGGATGGGGATGAAGGCCTCGTCCTGGATGACTATCAGCGGCATCTCATCGGCGGGGTTGTCGCGAATCAGCAGAGCGCCCTCGGTCCCCACGATGCGGCGCTCGGCATCGTAGCCGTGGCCGGTCGCGGCGAAGGTCAGCACGATGCTGCCGAGCACGCCGTCCGGCAGTTCCAGCGCCATGACGACAGTGTCGTCGCCCTTGTTGGCGGGCTCGGCAACGAGGCGCCGGCACATCGCCGTGACCGCGCGCGCCGGGCCGAAGAGGTCCTGCATCCGGTAGACAGCGTGGTAGCCGATGTCTATCAGCGCCCCGCCGCCCGCGCGCTCCAGGTCCCCCTTCCAGTGAGCGGGGTCATTCATTCGCGCCAGGTCATTGTCGTAGACGTTCGCGACCGCCAGGAAGGGGCGGCCGATGACGCCCTCGGCTATCAGCTCTCTGGCCCGCTGGTGGGCGGGGAAGAGCCGCTGGGACATTGCGATGAACAGCCGCCGGCCGGCCTCTTCGGCGGCGCGCATCATCTCGTCGGCCTCTTCGAGGGTGCGCGCGATGGGCTTCTCACAGATGACATCCTTGCCGGCGCGCAGGGCCGCCACCGCGATCTCCCGGTGCGTGTCGTGCGGCGTGCAGATGTCAACCACGTCCACCTCGTCATCTTCGAGCAGCTCGCGGTAGTCGGCGACCGCGCGCTTGATGATGCCGTAGCGGTCGAGGAGACTGTCGCGGGCCTCTTCGTTCGGGTCCGCCGCGAAGACGCGGTCCACCTCGTCGTTGCGCACGAACGCGTCCAGGTGGTACGCGGCGAACTTGCCGCATCCTACCAGGGCCACGCACAGGGCCATCGCTCTGCCCCTCTCAGGCCATCTGCTGAAGCTCGAAGTCGGCTGGCTCGATCTCTCCCACGTGCTCGCCGTGGCAGTTGGTGACGGGCACGCGAGCGTACTTGTCCACGAGATCGTCGGGCACGTCCACCTGCAAGCGCCGTAGCAGTTCCAGCGCGATGGGTGCATGTGCGCGCGAGGAGCCGTCGGAGGTCTTGAAGGCGATGCCCACCGCGCGGCCCTTGACTGCCATGCAGAAGAGCCCCTCGGCCCCGCCCTTGGCGACGAAGTCCCCGGCGCCGGCGGCGAGCAGCTCGCTGTTAAACGAGCCGGGGCTGCTGACCAGCTCGGGTGCGGCGGCCATCGCGGCTGTGATGCGTTCGGCGGCGGCGGCGACCTCCGTGGGCAGGCCGCACGGATCGGCCAGGCTGGCGAAGGCCCGCGCGCAGGAGCGCAGCGGCACCGCGGCGGTCGGCACCCCGCAGCCGTCGCGCCCGAAGCTCATCTCCTCCTCGGCAATGCCGCCGAGCAGGCACAGATGCTCGGTGATGAGCCGCTGCACGGGATGCTCGCGCTCCGGGTAGTGAGCCGGATCGGCCCCCAGCGCCAGGGAGGTCGCCAGCATCCCCGCATGCTTGCCGGAGCAGTTATTGTGCAGCGGCCCTGGCTGCTCGCCCGCGCGGATGAGCCGGTTGCGCTCCTCGGTGTCGCCGGGCCAGTGAACCCCGCAGCGCAGGTCGGCCTCGCTCAGGCCGAGCTTGTCCAGGATGCCGGCGACGGTGCGCGTGTGCATCTGCGAGCCGCTGTGCGAGGCGCAGCAGACCGCAAGCTCCTGAACCGTAAGCGCGAACTCGTCCGCCGCGCCGCTGGTCACCACGCTCAGCGCCTGGAGCGGCTTGCTCGACGAGCGCCAGAACTGAACCCCGTCGGGATCGCCGGCGCTCGCCAGGAGGCGCCCATCGGGCTGGCAGACGGCGATCCGGCCGTAGTGTGTGCTCTCGATGACCCCGTCGCGGGTGACGTTGGCCAGCGGCACGACGTTCTGCTCCGTCATTGCTCTTTGCTCCCGCTCAG
>CBFDBV010000468.1:0-3805 GCA_965603135.1 uncultured bacterium | reverse complement strand
TCGTCTGCTCGGGGCTCGCGTCCCAGGCTCGCACGACCTCCGGCTCGGTGGCGATCCGGCGCTTGTACGCCGGCAGATGCGGTCGGTCGCTCACGATCAGACCCTTCGTGTCCATCACGTAGACCGCGGCGTTGGCCTCCTCCGCGCTGAGACCCTCGGCGACCAGCGCCGCGATCAGCCCGTTGGCAACTCCCACGCCCGCCGCGCCCGCCCCGAGCACGCAGATGGTCTCCTCGGCAAGCGGGCGCCCGGCCAGCTTCAGCGCACCCAGCAGGCCCGCATGCACCACGGCCGCGGTGCCCTGGATGTCGTCGTTGAACGAGGGCAGCAGGTCTCGGTAGCGCTCCAGGTTGTCGAAGGCCCGGTCGCGGCTGAAGTCCTCCCACTGCAGCACGGCCCGGGGGCAGTTGCGCCGCACGCCCTGCACGAACGCCTCGATGAACTCGGCGTATTCCTCGTCGCCCAGGCGGCGCCGCCGCATGCCCAGGTACAGCGGATCGCTGAGCAGCTCCTCGTTGTCGGTGCCCACGTCCAGGCAGATGGGCAGGCAGTTGCTGGGATGGAAGCCGCCGACCGCGACATACAGCGCGAGCTTGCCGATGGGAATGCCGATGCCCCCGACGCCTTGGTCGCCGATGCCCAGGATGCCCTCGCTGTCCGTGCACACGATCACGGCAACCTCGCCCTCGGGCGCACCGGTGAGCATCTCGTCAATCGAGCCGATGTTCTCGGGCGTGAGGTACAGCCCGCGCGAGGTGCGAAAGATGTGGCTGAAGCGCCGCACCGCCTCCCCCACGGTGGGGGTGTAGATGATCGGCGCCAGCTCCTCCAGGTGCTCGATGACCGCCGCATGGAAGAGCGTCTGATTGCGGTCCTGGAGCGAGCGGAGGTAGATGTATCTGTCAAGTGGGTTGGCCCGGGCGCGGACGTTCTCGATCACGCGCACGATCTGCTGCTCGAGGGTGGAGATGTACGGCGGCAGGAGCCCGTTCAGGCCAAGGGCCCGGCGCTCTTCGAGCGTGAAGGCGCTGCCCTTGTTCAGCGCCGGACTGCGCAGCAGCTCAAAGCCTCTCTGCCTGACGCGGATCGTCTCAGGCTTCATCTGAGCCCTCAGCAGGTGCGCCCGCCTCCAGTACGCCGCACGCCACGGCAGCGCGCAGCGCGGCCACAGCGATGACGTTCGTGATGTCGTCGGGAGCGGCGGCGCGAGAGAGGTCCATCCCCGGCCGGGCCAGGCCCTGCACCAGGGGGCCGTAAGCGCGTGCGCCCCCGATCCACTGGGTGACCTTGTAACCGATGTTGCCCGCATCCAGATCGGGGAAGATCAGCACATTCGCCCTTCCCTCGACCGGGCTGTCCGGGCACTTGCGCTCGGCGACGGCGGGAACGATCGCAGCGTCGAGCTGCAGCTCGCCGTCAATGATGAGATCGGGCCGCCGCTCCTGCGCCAGGCGCGTCGCTTGCACGACCTTGTTGACGTCCGGATGTGAGGCGCTGCCCCGGGTGGAAAAGGAGAGCAGCGCTACCCGGGGCTCGGCCTCCAGGTACAGGCGAGCGCTCTCGGCGGAGGTGATGGCGATGTCGGCAAGCTGGTACGGAGTGGGCTGCGGGACGACTCCGGCGTCGGCGTAGATCATGGTCCCATCCGTCCCCACGTCGCGCAGGTCCGTGTCAACGATGAAGCAGCCTGAGACGGTGCTAACGCCCGGTGCGCAGCCCACACACCGCAGCAGAGCGCGCAGCACCTTCGCCGTCGAGGCGACCGCGCCGGTGACCAGGCAGTCAACCTCGCCAAGGCTTAGCAGCAGCGACCCGCAGTACACCGGGTCCAGCACCTGCCGGTAGGCCTCGTCCTCGCTTACCCCCTTGTGCTGCCGCCGGTCGTAGTACAGCTCCGCGCAACGCTGCCTGACCTCCTCGTTCCCCGGGTCCACGATCTCCATGTTCGCCAGCGATATGCTCAGGTCATCGGCGACCTGCCTGATCTTCTCTTCCGCCCCCACGAGCACGATCTGGCCCAGGTCGGCAGACACTGCCATCCGGGCGGCGCGGAGCGTCCGTTCCTCGTCGCCCTCGGGCAAGGCGATGCGCATCTTCAGGCCCTGCACACGAGAGCGAATCCGATCCATTACATGCGGCATCTACATCACCTTGCTCAGCAGACCCAGCGTCCGGGGACGCTGCGCTGGCCGCTACGCGCCACTGCGCGACGCAGACGTCGGCCCTCATTCTAACACTTCGGGCACGCCACGCCAAGGCACACGACAGCGAACGGCAGGCAATGGGGAACGGCAGACGGCAACGACAAGCGCCGCCAATGATGGGGGGGCCGTGATGGAGGGGCCGAATGGGGAAGGATGCCGCGAAGCGGCATCAGGGGCCCCATCCGGCCCGCCTTTGCCGTGGGCCGGATACTTCGTGCGGCCCGCAAGCGGGCCGCCCTCGTATTCGGCCGCTCCATTCACGGCACTGCTCAAGCCCAGCCTGCGCTGGGGAAGGGAGAGGCCAGGGCAGGTCCGAAGCTGGTTCGAGGCGAAGGCCCGACGGCACGGTGGCGAGAATGTATGCCCGCTCACGAACGACAGATCCAAGGAGACGATGCTCTGATGAAGGACGCACCTGTCGTCGGGCCGGCCGCGGTGTGCGGCAACGGCAAGCTGCTGGAGCTGCGACGCGACGAGGACGGAGTTCACGAGGTGCGGTTCATCTCCGAGCCGCGCAGCAGCCCGCAGGCCCTGTGGTTCAACATCGAGGTGAGCGAGCTGGGCGCCTCCGCGGTCAGGTTCGTCTGGGACTGCGCGGACACCACGCTGGGCAACCCGGCCCACCTGGACATCCTGCGCCCTGTGCTCAAGGCCGATGAGGGCGACTGGCGACGCTGCGAGGCCGTCCAGGTGGTGGACACGCCGGACGGTCGCAGGCAGGTCGTCTTCGAGCAGGCAGAGCCCTGCGAGCGCGTTTGCGCCGCGTTCTGCTACCCCTACGCGCCCGATGACCTGGCGGCGACGCTCAGCGACCTTGGTGACGCCTGGGAGCGCACCGTGATCGGGCTGACCACCGAAGGGCGTGAGCTGCCACGGCTGAGGCCCGCGGGTACCGACAGCCCCGCCGAGCCGGAACGCCCGGGCGTCTACTTGATGGCTCGCCAACATGCCGGCGAGACGCCCGGCTCCTGGGTGATGGACGGCATCCTGCGCTTCGTCGCCGGCGAGGATTCCCAGGCGCAAGAGTACCGCGAGAAGGTTGACTGGTGGCTGGCCCCCTTCGCCGACCTGGACGGCGTGGTCAACGGCAACTACGGCAAGGACGCGCTGCCCTGGGACTTCAACCGCGCGTGGGAACCGATGCCGATGCGGCCCGAGATCCACGCTCTCCAGCGCGACCTGCGGCGCTTCGCGGAGCGCACCCAGCCTCGGCTGGTGGTGGACCTTCACGGCCCCGGACACGACGGCAAGGACGTCTTCGTGCAACTGCCGCGCGATGAGAGGCCGGAAGAGCAGAAGGAGGCCGCGCGCAACTTCGTGCTCCATCTGATGCGCCAGTTCCCGGAACTGAACCCGGAGGAAGTCTGGAAGCCCACCCGCTACGCGAGCCGCTGGAATGCGCTCGCGACGGTGGGCGGGTGGACCTGGGATCAGCTCGAGCAGACGCTCAACATAACGGTCGAGACGAGCTACCAGACTCTCGCGGGCAATGTGCTCGAGCGTGAGGACTATCGCGACATCGGGCGGCGCGTCGCGCTCGCGGTCTTCGAGTGGCTGGCCGCGCGCGAAGGAGTGAGAGCACAGTGAGTCCACCTTCAGGG
>CBFDBV010000467.1:0-3813 GCA_965603135.1 uncultured bacterium | reverse complement strand
TGCTGAACGTGGAGAGCTTTGACACGCTGCTCGAGGCGCAGGTGCTGGTGGAGCGCTGGCGGAACCACTACAACACTGAGAGAACGAAGTTTTCTCTTTGCGACTGCAAGCAGTCGCCGAGGAATCTCCGATTTCTCAGGTGAGGCCGCACAGCTCGCTGGGCTACCGACCCCCGGCCCCGGAGGCGCGCCAGCCCTGGGCTCCGGGCCTCGCTACGCTCGGCCCTCCGCCCAGGGCTGCATGGACCGGCCAAAGGACCACACAAGCACTGGCACCACTCATGGGCGCAGGGCACTTGCGGATACTCGGGCGCGCCTTCGATGAAGATTAGGGCACTGAGAAGGCGAGGGTCGCCCAAGCGTCGAACGAAAGAGCCGCCTCGCTCTCCGCTGATTACGGGACATGCTCAACGAGGTGCCACGACATGGATGCTGCGATGGTAGCTGCTGTCCTGGGCGGTCTCCTCACCGCCGCGACCTGCGCGGCAGACAGTCCCTATGATGTGGCAGACCACCTGAATATCATCCCCACGCCACGGGAGATCACACTCGATGGCGCGTGGCTGGAACTGGAGGGGTGGGTGATCGTCCCGGCCGAGGGCTGCTCCATGTCGGTCATCGGGGCCGACGAGATCAATGACCGGGTGGACTCACTCGGGGGGGAGACGCTGACAGTCGCCTCCGAGACCGGAGGTTCTGGCGCCATCATAGTGGGGTCCGTGACCGATCCACTGACACAACAGGTGGCCACATCACTGGGCATCTCTCTCTCCGAGACGGATCCGGGCGAACAGGGCTACGTCATTGCGTCTGGTGAGCACGAGGGACTGCCTGTCATCCTGTGCGGGGGGGCGGATCCCCAGGGCGCGCTATACGCGTGCGTGACGCTGCGACAGATGATTCAGCGCGAGGACGATCGCACGGTGGCGCTGTCGGGCCGCGTCCGCGACTGGCCTGACTTCAAGTACCGGTGCAACTGGCGCGTCAACGTCCGCGGCATCGCCCCGGCGACCGGCAACCCGGACAGGCTGGCCGACGCTATTGCCGCCGCCAAGGCAGAGATCGACTTCTGCGTGCGCCACAAGATCAACTACGCCATGGGCCGCTTCCGCGATCTCTCCGCACGGGAGGAGGCCCGCGCCATCCAGATCGAAGTGTTGCGCTACGCGGCCGAGCGTGGCGTTCGCGTGCGCTACACAGACTCGACGCATGTCGAGGAATATCTGTCCGAGGCGGAGTTGGCGGTAGCCCTCAAGCGTGGCGAGAAACACGCCTTCATCTGGTCGGCGCTGGACGCCCATGCCGAGCACGCCGAGGACGTCGCTGACCGACTTGCGGCGGCAAGTGCCGGCATGGTTGCGCTGCATCCCTTTGATGGTGGGGCCTTCATTGACCCTGAGCGCTGGAGTGCTCGCGCGCCGCAGGATATTGAACGCTACGGTGATGACCGAGCCGCGGCCAGCATCGAGCAGTTCGGGCTTTACTTTGATGCCTATCGCCGGGCCGTCCCCGATATCCTGCTCGAGGCCGTCAGCTATCCCTATCACTATCAATTCGCCCTGCCGGATTTCGACACATACTACCAGCAGATGGACGTGCCGCCGTACCGCAACTGGTTGCGAGGAATAACGAGCCCCGAGCACGCACGCGAGATACAGCAGCAACTTGTTGACTACCACCGGCGGCTCTCGGAGGCCCTCGACCCGGACGTCTTCATCACCTTCCGTGAGGCCGGGCGCCCGATCTTCCTCGCCTGCGCACAGCTCTACGAGGGCCACCCCATCACCATCTGGATCTACCCCGAGACCTACAAGGGCTGGCAGGGCCTGTTCCTGCCGCAGAGCCGCTTCGCGGCTTCTTTCTGGCGCACTGACCAGAGCGACTACTGGTTCCAGGCCAGCAGCTTCCTGGCCGGGCGCGACCAGCGAGTGCATCACCTGGCGCAGCAAGAGTACCTGTGGAACGTCCGGCGTCCGGACGCTTCTGAGGACTTCACGGTGCGCTCGCGCCTGTACTCCGAGGAAGGATCGACCAGCGACTTCCAGCGCGACAGCCTCATTCCGCGCATCTGCCGCGTCTTGTATGGCCCCGCGGCAGAGGCGATTGTGCCCCTGATCGCCGCGAACGCCAGCTTCAACTACGTGGCGGATCCGGTGGGCGTGGCGAACGAGCCCAGTGGCGAGGCCTTCGATGACCCTTACATGCACCTCGCCGAGCAGGAGGAGCTGATGGCCCGCTGCCACGCCGACCTTGCGCAGTTGCTCGACCGAGCTGCGACCGGATCGGTTCAGGACGCACAGGGCGACATCCGGGAGCTCGACGCCTGGGCCAGCCTGCTGTACTACTACAAGTACACGGGGATCTGCGCCGAGAAGGCCGCGCTGGAGCAGGTGGTGCAGCAGGTCCGGTCCCTAGCGGCAGAGGGCCGGGCGGATGACGCGCGCGCGGCCGCGGATCGCGCCAAGGCGGTTCTGCCGGAGGTGGCGGCTCGAGTGAAGGCAATCCATAAGCGCGTCGACGGGGATCCCGCGATGCGATCGCCAGTGGCGGACAACGAGAAGGCACTGCATGCCTTCGACCCGACCGCGTGCGCCGCACGGCTTGACCAAGCCCTGGCGGCAGGTGAGTGATCCCGCGCCGAGGAGGCGCGCCGGGCGGACCTGCGGGTTGTTCGCCGCGTCCGTGGTATGGCAACATTGGGCTGCCCAACTGCAGGATACGACCGCAGCCAACCCAGCGCAGCAATGCTGATTGAGCTGCTCGAGGATGCGGCCGATAGCTCGCTCACACCCCCGGCGCCGCAGGCGCGCCAGCCCTGGCTCGAGGCCTCGCTCCGCTCGGCCCTCCGCCCAGGGCTGCGTGGACCCGCCGAAGTATCGCATAGGGGCTGGTAGCGTTCGTGGGGGCAGGTCAGCAGGTCAGGGCTTAACTGTGGATCGCGTGCTGACGGCGGCGTAATTGGGAGGCACACGGCAGTGTAAGAGGGAGGCGCAAGTCGTGAAGACAATCACCTGCTTAGCGTTCGTGGTATTGGCACTGCCTCTCGCCCCCACCCATGCGGAAGTCATCGATGACTTCTCGCAGGGCGGCTGGAAGCTCTTCTCCTCGACCCCTGGCCGGTTCACTGTCGAGCCGGGACGTCTGTATCTGCAGGATGCAGAGGGGGACCCAAGCTGGGTGACTGCCAGCAAGGTGTTGACGGTGGACGTTGACAGGACCCCCTTCTTCCTGGTGAAGGTCACGACAGCCTCCGACCGCGGAACCGTCAAACTGATCCGGCAGGACCCGTACGACAAGAGGGTCGCCATCGAGATCGACAGGCCCGGACTCTATGCAGTCGATATGCGTAGCCGGTTTGGCTGGGAGGGGCCCTGTGAGATAGAGACATGCCTGTACGCGATCGGCGATGAGGAAGAGATCACGTACGAGTACGTCAAGTTTGCGGAGCAGCTCACGGAACGCGACGAGGCGCTCATCAAGGAACGGGACCTAGGGGGGAACATCAGGCTGGACGTGGCACCGTTTGCCGTCGTTCCCCTGTTCAACACCTGTTCCGTCTACTTCACGAGTCCGAAGTTGGATGTGCTGCATGTGCTGTACCGCAAGAAGGGCGACGACTGGCTGAAGGCGTTCCCGCCTGCCTACTTCGATGAAGACGACATGTACCGGGGCAGCGTCGTCAACCTAGAGGAGGACACGCCGTACGAACTGAAGGTCACGGATGGAGCCGGCGAGATACTGGCTCAGACGGACTTCGTGACGTGGAGCAGCCACGTCGCCATCGCCAGGACGGTCGTGCTCGATGAAGGCAACT
>CBFDBV010000466.1:0-3819 GCA_965603135.1 uncultured bacterium | reverse complement strand
GACGGTGTCCACGTGCGCGTTGACCAGCACCGTCGGCGCGCCCTCGATGCCCGGCACCCGCGCAATCAGGTTACCGCAGTCGCTCTCGATCTTCGCAGCCGCGTCATCCACCTCGGACTCCAGGCCCATCTCAGCCAGCTTCTCCCGGAGGTGCTTGACGACGGCGGCCTCCTCGCCGGAGGGGCTGTCAATCCGCACCAACTCGCAGAACTCCTCGCAGATCGCCTGCACGTCAATCATCGCAAGCATCCCTTCTCACGGTACGATCTCAAACTGTGCCTGGGCCCGCGCGTCGGCCTGCGGCGCAGCGGCCACGATGCGGTAGGTCCCCGCCAGCGCATTGACCGGCACCGGGATGGTGCGCGTCGCCTCGCCGTTGCTGGTGGCCGTCGCGCCGCCGAAGCGCGATACGACCTGCCCGTCGGGCCCCGTGACTTCCACCTCCAGGAGGTGACATCCTCCTGCGGGCTTGCCCGCCTCGCTAAGCACCCGGATCTGGTACTGGAGCGTTCCGCCGGGCTTGAGGTCACGCTGGGCCAGGTCGAGAGCTACCGAGGCCGGGCGCTCGGGCAGGATGGCGATCATCTGCGCGTGCCGACCAGGCAGCGCCACGCCGAAGCTGCAATCATGCTGGCCCGGCCCTGCCGTGAAGCGCACTGCCTCCATCGTCGCCAGGTCGCACAGCCAGCCCGGCTCAAAGGGCAAGGCGTTGAGCTTGACGCTCGCCCTGTTCTCCTCGGCCGCGTGGTTGACGACGATCACCATCGCGGCGTCCTCGCGCTGGCGCAGCCCGGCCTCCATCTGCCCCATCTCATCATCGGCGAAGCAGCGGGAGGTCGCGCCCGCGAGCAGCTCGCCCACGGCTTTGCGCAGCGCCGCCGCGCGCTCGAACATGTCCTCCTCCATGGCCTGCTCGTAGGCCGCCTCCAGGTCGAAGTTCAGCAGAACCGCCCTGCCCTTGTGATACTCGACCGCCCGGTACGTGCAGTCCGCCAGGCCAGGCAACGTGGTGGCCTCGATGCCCTCGAAGTCCCACGGCAGCTCCAGCGGCTCACCCGCGACGTCCGTGCTAGGCACCCGATCAAGCACCAGCATACCACCTGCCTGCACGAAGCTCCTGAGCTTATCCGCGACCTCGCGCTCCAGTATCTCGCAGCCCAGCAGCACGAAGGCGTCGCGCGCGGAGATCTCCTCCGTCTGCGCCAGCACCTCGGAACTGACCGCGTCCATCATTCCGAAGCCCTGCCGCAGGCACTCCAGCGCGTAGTGAGCGGGAGGCTGGCCGTTGCGGATCATCGCCTGGCCCATCGGATAAATCATCGCCACCGGCGCCGGCGGCCGCCCCATCCGCGTCAGCAGCGGGCCGAGGCGCGCGATCTTGAGCATCTCCTGGCCGGTGAAGTCCCAGCGCTCGGGCCGCGAGCTGGTGCCCGTGCCGTCGCGGTGAATGAAGCTGTTCAGGTAGTTGGCGCCCTGGGCGATGGCGGTGTATGCGCACTCGGCGGAGGCCTCCTTCGGGTTCTGCTGGTAGGGCCAGTTGCGGTCGTCCAGCTCGACGTAGAAGCCCCACGGCTTGTTGATATGCTGGGCGAAGCTGCGCATCATAGACAGGCCGAAGTCGCACTGCACCATCCGCACCTTCTGTGAGCGCGGGTAGAAGTACGGGTAGATGTCGAAGTCCATCCGATCGGCCTGTGCGCCCCACCTGAAGATGTCCTGGCGGGAGGTGTAACCGCGGCCGTAGCCGAGGCCCGGCGAGTTGAAGGTGAGCAGCAGGTCAAAGCCCCCGCCGGACTCCTCCTTGATGTCGTGAGTCATCCGATAGGCGGACTCGAGGTAGAAGCCAAGGAAGTCCGCCAGCCGCCAGCGCGCCGCGCTGTCCTCGCCCACCTCCTCATGGGTGAGCAGATCGGCGCCGTAACGCTCGCGGAACTCCTCGCGGCAGCGGTCGCAGAAATCAATGTTCTTCGCGGACATGCCAGGCTCATCGAGGATCTTGATGCTCAGCAGCCTGGGGACGCGCCGGCACACGTCGAACTGCGGCTCGATGTACGCGCGCAGCTTGCGCTCATGCTCGGGGTCGAAGACACACGGCTTGACCGGGTCGCGGCCGATGAGTGTCAGGCGGTGGTACTCGAAGATGGTCGCCATCGTGTGCTGCTGAGCGTAGCTCGCGGCGAAGTTGGCGAGCGAGCTGTTGTGCGACAGTGCCGGCCCGGCAAGTCTGCGCGCGTTGCCGGCGGTCACGGTGTTGAAGCCGTGCGCCATCAGGTCGTCCAGGCGCGCGCGGATCATCGGCTCGTCCATCAGGTGCTCCCCGCCCCCGGTGCCGGTGACGCTCATGATGGGGAAGAAGTCGGCGCGCTCCAGCGGGTCCACAACATAGCAGGGAGCCGAGGTTGTCACGACCCGTCGGCCGGCGCCCTCGACCGTGACCTCCACGCGGTACTCTCCGCTGCGCAGGTTGGGCAGCGCCTCAGAGAAAGCGATCTCCGCCGCAGCGGGCCTGCCCGGCCACTGCACGACCGCCCGCCCGTCCACCGGATCCACCATCGCACAGCTCACCGACAGTCCCGCCAGCGCCGGAACCGCAAGCTCGGCTCCCACCGAAGGCCCGCTGATGAGGACCGGGATGTCGTACGTATCCCCCTTGCGCGCCTCCGAGCCCTCGTAGGGCGCCTCGATCTCCAGGCGGAAGTCGCCCATCTCGTAGCGCCGCAGGTCCTGCATCCAGACGTGCAGCGAGGGATCGAGCACCTCGATGGTCAGCGGGCCACGAGGGGTCTCCACCCTCAGCTTCAGGCCCGTGCCGTCGAAGATCTTCCCGCCTGTCTCGACTGGCAGCTCGCCCTCTGTGCGGTCATCGCCCTGCTCCGCGACGAACGGGCACCCCGCATACGCCGAGGCGGGCAGCGTCAACATCGTCGTGATACGGTTGAGCCGCACGTCCTGGAGGAACTCGTAGTGGTAGTTGAGCCTGATGCTCCCGTCGCCCAGCGCCTGGGCGGTGCGGGTGACGCGCTGGATGCGGTCATCGTCGCCGAAGGTCATGTCCTTGCGCCCGGCGCGGGTAACGCCGGTCGTGGTGACCGCGGGCAGCAGGCCCTCGTAGGCGCGCGTGGTCTCCACGTCCGCCGGCCCTGACTGGTCGTGCAGCGTCTTGTCGGTGCCCGGCGGGATGACCCAGATGTCCGCCAGGCCCGCGACGCCGACGGGCAGCTCCCCGCCCGCGAAGGCCAGCTTCAGGCTGCTGCCGCTCGCCTCGATGGAGGGCAGGTCGCGGCGGGCAAGCTTGACGGCAAACTCCAGCGGGCCCCCGGGCGCGAAGGTGTACTGGTGCCCCGCCCATGCGACCTCAGCGGCCAGCGGGTTCAGCAGCTCAACGCTGAAGTCGCGCCGGTCGGTGATGCGACCGGCATCGTCCACCGCCTCCAGCACGCAGGCGACGGTGCGCTCGCTCTCCTCGATGGCGTCAAAGGCGACCTCGAAGCTCACCGGGCCGTCCCCCGCCCCCACCTGGTCAGGCTGCCGGGCCACCTTCAGCCTCACCTGCTTCACTCCACCGTCCGCGGCTGCGCCGATGCTCACCGTCGCCGGCGCCACCACGCTCGCCGGGGGCAGCTCGACCGAACTCAGCCGCGCCGTCGGCATCCGGTCCCCCGCCCAGCTCAGGAGCGCGCGCATCAGGTCGTCGGACAGGTCGCTTGTGAAGAAGCGCCCGCGGAGCGTCGAGCCGAACTCCGTCCACGCATTGATGAGAGCGACGCGCCCGGCGCCGAAGTCGCCGCAGATGACCAGCGGCTGCTCGCCCACGGTGAA
>CBFDBV010000465.1:0-3835 GCA_965603135.1 uncultured bacterium | reverse complement strand
CGGAAGTCACGCTTCCTCCCGGCGGCTCGGTGACCATCGAGCACTCCTACCGCCTCCTCCGCGACCTGGAAGAGCTTCCCAGGTAGCGACTCGGCGCGGCGGCCGGGCGGGCCGTAGTCGTGAGCCGTTCGGAGGGGCCGGTTTCCACACCGGCCCGTCGCGCGAAGCGCGACCAGACGTCGCGCCCAGCGCAGGGCCGTGAGGCGGCCGCTTCCTCGACGACAACGGCTGCCTGACGACAACGTCAGACGCCACGAGCCCTCAACCCGCCTCGGCAGGGCGAAGGCACGCGAGGTGCCTAGCGAAGCGCGTCTCAGATCTTCCAGTACTCGTCAATCGGCTTCTGGTACGCCCGCACCTTGCCCGCCTCGACGTCGGCCACCTTGATCGGCTTGCCCGCGGTCGCCGCCTCGTACAGAGCGATGGACAGGGACTTGGCGCGCAGGGCCCCGGCCGCGTCTATCTCCGGGGCTCCGCCCTCGGCGATGGCCTCCACGAAGTCCCAGCACTCGTTGGAGATGCCGTCACTGAGCCCGTAGGGGAAGAGCTGCTCGCGCCTGCGCTTGCCGAGCTGCTTGAGGTAGCGCCTCTCAATGTCCTCGTAGGGCACCTCGCGGCCGCTCTTGAGCTTCAGGTCCGCCCCGAACTGAAAGGCGTGCATCCACTTCTGCCGGTCCTTGAAGGAGCCCTTGTCACCGTAGTAGACGCCAGTGGCGACCTCGTGCCCGTAGCCCCGGCAGGACCAGCTCCAGTGCCCCATCAGCCCGCTCTCAAAGCGGAGCGTCGCCAGCCAGGAGTCCTCCACATCTATCTTCGCCTTGCCCAGGATTGGCGCCTTGATCTCCGGCCCGTCGAAGCAGCGCATATCGCAACTGACCTCCGCCACCGGCCCGAAGACGTGAACCATCATGTCGGCGAAGTGCACGCCGCCGTCGAAGATCTGCCCGCCGCCGCCCAGCAGCTTCACCCCCCGCCAGGCCATCGCGTACTTCCGCCAGTTGAAGGGCATAATGCCGAAGACCTCCATCGTGAAGAAGCGCGGCGTTCCCATCATCTTCTTCTCGTTGATGGCCCACTCGATGGCGCGCGCGCCCAGGCAGCGCCTCACCTGTTCGGCCGCCGCGATCATGGTCCCGCCCTTCTCCGCCGCCTTCATCATCTTCCTGGTCGCCCTCACCGTGATGCCCACTGGCTTCTCGACCATCACATGCACGCCCTTGCGCAGGCAGGGGACGGCCGCGGTGTGATGGAAGGCGTGGGGCGTGCAGATGTCCGCGCCATCGAGCCGCTCGGCCTTGAGCATCTCTTCGACCGTCGCGTAGACGTTCGGACGCGCGCCCAGAGACTCGCCCAGGCGCCGCGCCATCTTCCACGCTTTTCTCTTGTTTGTGTCGCACACCGCGACGATGCGGAACTTGTCGTAGCCGGCCTCGACCAGCTTCTCATAGCCGCCCACGTGCGCCCCCGCAATCCCGCCGCAGCCGATGATGCTGAGCTGTACCCGATCACTCATTTCGCTAGCTCCGATCACTCGCGCAGGTGAAAGCGCGCCACAGCGCGCTTTCAGCTTCCAAGCCTGTCCGCCGAAGCCTTGGCGAAGGCGGGCCCGACAAGACCATTTGGATGCGGGAAGCAGGAAACGGCCCGCATCCGCCTTCGCCTCGCGAGTGGAGTTGAGGTAACGGGCCGGACGTTCGCTGCGTGGTCTGCGCGCACCTGCCTGGCGGGGCTGCGAGCCCGGCAAGGTAATCTCGCCCGGCCGTCGAACCTGAAGCTAGGAGAGGCAGCGGCGCGACGTCTTCCGAGGAGGACCGATGATGCGTAGCCTCAAGGTCACTGTGACGGTGCTGACGGCCACCGCCTTTGTGTGTGTGGGGCAGGCTGCCGAGCGCGTGCGTCCGCTCTACGACGAGACCTTCTTCCAGCCCACCGAGGTCGTGGAGACGCCGCACCTGAAGTGGGCGAAGCCGTACTATCGCGGGCCGGTGCGCGCTCTCTTCATCACCCACCGCAACGCTATGCGCGAGGTCATCGAGCTGGCCCAGCGTATGAGCCTCGACTACACAGTGTTCGCCGCGGAGGCGACGACCAAGTTCGCCTCAACCGAGCAGGACAAGGGGTGGACACTCATCCGAGGCAACTCCGCCGAGGAGATGGCAGAGCGTCTGCGCGGCGACCTCGCGCGGCGCTGGGATGTCATCGTCATCGGCAACCTCAAGTGGGACGAGCTGCCGATGGACTGCCGCTACCTCATCCTCAAGCAGGTCAGCGAGGGCACGGGCCTGGTCGGCTATCTGCCCAAGGGCGAGTACGAGTACCTCGACCGCGTGCTGGCCCAGCCCCGAGAGGAGGTCGAGACGTTGGCCCGCGACTTCCCGTTCCAGGTGCTGCCCGCCTTCTCCAAGTACGAGAGCTTTCAGGCCTTCTCCCGCGACTGCTTTCAGGTCACCCGGCTGAAGGAGGGCCGCATCGCCTTCCTGCGAGGCTTCGGCGTTCCGAAGCTGCAGATGATGACGCCCGGCCCGGGCGGCGAGCCGGGGGCGAACCAGGCGGACTACGACTACCACCTCGCGCTCGCGATCAGGATGATCCTCTGGGGCGCGCAGAAGGAGCCGGAGGCAACCATCGAGCTGCCCGCGCCTGAGGCCACGCGCTTCGACCGATCTGAGCTACCGACGGAGTTACCTGTCATCGTGGCGTCGCAGCGGCCGCTGGGCCCGGCGAAGCTGCGCCTGGAGGTCCGCGACCGCTCGGGACGCGTCTGGCACGAGGCTGCACAGGACGTGGCGGTCGCCGAGGGTAACGTTGAGCTGGCCCTCGCGCTTCCGCGTCTGCCCCACGGCTCCTGCCTCGCGAATATGTGGCTGGAGCAGGGCGGCAAGATCGTCAACTTCGCAACGGCCGCCGTGCAGGTCACCTCCGACACGCACCTGGCCGAAGTGACCCTCGACAGGGAGAGCTTCTCCTGCTCCGAGCCCGTGACGGGCAAGATCGCCATCGCGAACCCTCAGGCGGGCCTGAGCCTTGCGCTGACGGTGCGCGACAACTTCGGCCGGTTGGTGGCCGAAGCCGAACTCGACGCGGGCGCGCTGGAGGTGCCCTTCAGCATCGAGACCCCCAGGCCGCTGACCATCATCAGCCGCCTGCGGGCGGAACTCAGGTCCGGCGAGGAGCTGCTTGACGTGGGCGAGGTCTCGTACCCGGTGCACGACCTCTACATGGACCGAAGCGCGATCAAGCACATTATGTGGCAGGGCTTCTCCAACGATTTCATCAGCCCCTACCTCGCCCGCGAGTTCTACGCCCGTGGCATTGACACTCAGTACACGGGCTTCTCGCCCATCGCGCCGCAGCAGAACCTCTGGCACCTGCCGTACGCAACCCGCTTCATTGACACAAAGACCGACTGGTACCGCAAGCGCACCCGCACCAAGGAGGACCTGGTGCGTGAGCCTTGCCTGACCGACCCGGAGTACCGCGAGCAAGTGCGCGAGAGACTTACCGAGAGGGCCGAGGTTGCCGCCAGGTACTCGACCTCCGACTTCAGCCTGGGCGACGAGAACCACTTCGTGGCCGGCAACTACGACCTGTGCTTCTCGCCGACTTGTGTCGCCGACTTCCGCGAGTGGTGCGAGCAGCAGTACGGCACCATCGCGAGGCTCAATACCGAGTGGGCGAGCGAGTTCAAGTCCTTCGACGAAGTCATGCCCGCCACGCTGGAGCAGGCGCAGGAGACCGGCAACTTCGCGCCCTGGGTGGATCACCGCCTGCATATGGAGAGCGTCTGGGCCGACATCCACGACTTCAGCCGCTCGGTGATCCGCGAGGTCGTGCC
>CBFDBV010000464.1:0-3839 GCA_965603135.1 uncultured bacterium | reverse complement strand
GAAGTGGCGGAAGTCAATGATGCGCGGGTAGGCGCTGGCGCCGGCGACGATCAGCTTGGGGCGGACCTTCCTGGCGATCTTGAGGACCTCGTCGTAGTCAATGAGGCTGTCCTGGGGCGACACGCCATAGAAGTGCGCCTCGTAGAGTTGGCCGCTGAAGTTGACCTTCTTGCCGTGGGAGAGGTGGCCGCCATGCTCGACCTTCATGCCCAGGATCTTGTCGCCCTCGTCGAGCATGGCGTAGTAGGCGGACATATTCGCCTGGGTGCCGGTGTGCAGTTGCACGTTGGCGTGCTCGGCGCGGAAGAGCGCCTTCGCGCGGTCAATGGCGAGCTGCTCTATCTGATCGTAGTACTCGCAGCCATTGTAGTACCGATGGCCCGGGTAACCCTCGGCGTATTTGTTGGTCATCACCGAGCCGGAGGCGGCCATGACCGCGCGGCTGGCATAGTTCTCGGAGGGTATCAGCATCAGCGTGGTCTGCTGGCGGCGGAGTTCGTTCTCGATTATGTCCGCGACCTGAGGGTCGGCCTGGGTGAGAGTTCGGGTCATCATGCTCATTTGTGGTTGGTCTCCTTACCGACTACCGACTACCGACTGCCGACTACCGACTAACGGCAACGGCCAACGGCCAACGGCGTCGGGCGACAACGGCGTTGGCGGGCCCGCCTTCGCCAAGGCTACGGCGGACAGGCTTGGAAGCCCGCCCTACGCGTGCGGGGGACGAGGGCGCGGCGCTAGAAGTCCGCCTCCGAGAAGAACCGCCCCCGGATGAACGCCATCGGCGCCTCGCGCTTGATGTAGTACGCGCATAGCACCCGGCCATCCCGTAACTGCGCCCAGCCTGAGTACCCTGTGTCCGGGCGCGGGTTGGTGTCGTGGTCGAGCATAATGATGCGGCCCTCTTGCCTGGCGCGGTCGGGCTCCAGCGCGCTCTCCGCGCTCTCCAGGTAAGCGAACTGGTTCTGCTTGCCGCCGGCCGCCCCGCGCATATTGCTCCGGTAAGTGACGAGGACCTTCCCGTTGTCGAGCATCCCCGCGATGGGGCGCTCGCACCCGGCCATCAAGGTGCGGTAGGGTCCCTCCCAGGTCAGGCCCCGGTCGCGCGAGAGGCACTTGTAGCCGGGGTAGCCCTGGTGCGAGTTCTCGCGCATGTAGCAGACCAGCTCGCCGCCGGGCAGCTCGACGACGCTGCCCTCGCAGTGCTCGAACCGCCCGTCATCGGCGATGGTGATCGGCGCCGACCAGGTCCGGCCCGCGTCCTGTGAGCGGCAGGAGCGCCAGGTGAGCTTGCCCGACCGCTCGCTTCTCACCTGCCCGCCGAGCAACAGCGTGGCGTCCGAAAGCTCGTAGACCTTGTCGGGCAGGCCGAGGTGTATGCCGGTGCGCTGCGGCTGCGACCAGCTCGCGCCGTCGTCGTCGCTCCACCAGATGAGGAACTCGCGGCGGCCCTGCTGCTCGCGAGGCATCTCGAACACGTTCTCATCACAGACCGCCGCCACGCGGCCGTCGGTGAGCGTGGAGATCTTGGGGCAGTTGTACTTGACGTATGGGTCGGCTTGCTCGCCGCGTGGGCCCTCGACAATGACCTGACGCTCGCCCCAGGTGAGGCCTTCGTCGGAGCTGCGTCTGAGGATCAGGTTGCAGTACTCGTAGCCCTCGTGGGACTCGGACTCGCGGTAGATGACCATCAGATCGCCCGAGGGCAGCCGGGTCATGTCCGGGAAGCACTCGTAGACCTCGTCATCGCGGGCGACAGTGACGTATTCGCAGACAACCTTTTCGGCCTGGCCGATTCGTCTCGTTTGCATGCGCGTGTCACCCAAGTCTTGCCACTGTCGCAGCTCTCTTGCGGCCCGCTCCCACTGCCCTTTCCTGTGGGGTCTGGGGTGCTCTAAGCACCCCAGCGGGGGTTCTAGGGGGCGGAGCCCCCTAGTGCCAGAAGTGGCGCATGCCGGTCATCACCATCGGGATACCGTGCTCGTCGGCGGCGGCGATGACCTCCTCGTCGCGCACCGAGCCGCCCGGCTGGATGATCGCCGAGCAGCCGGTGGCCGCCGCCGCGTCCAAGCCGTCGCGCGCGGGGAACATCGCGTCCGAAGCGAGCACCGCACCCCTCGCGCGGTTGCCCGCCTTGCGCGTGGCAATGATGCACGAGTCCACGCGGCTCATCTGCCCCGCGCCGGCGCCGACCAGCGTGGTCCCCTGCACCAGCACGATCGCGTTGGACTTGACGTGCTTGGCAATGCGGTCGGCGAAGACCATGCTGGTTATCTGCTCTTCGGTCGGCTGGGCCTTCGTGACCACCTTGAAATCCGTGGGGGGCACGCTCTTGTAGTCGCGGTTCTGCGCGAGTGCACCGCCGGGGATAGTGCGCACATCCAGGTCCAGCTTGCGGCCCTCGGGCGCGAAGTCCTCCAGCAGCAGGATGCGGATGTTCTTCGACTTGCCCTTGAGCATCTCCAGCGCCGCCGGCTCGTAGCCGGGGGCGATGACGGCCTCCACGAAGGCGCCGATGACCGTCACCTCGGTCAGCCCGCTCTCCTCGTAGAAGCGCGGCATAACGACCTGCTCCAGCCAGTCGTCGTTGAAGATCTGCTCGGCGAGGTCAACGTCAACCACGCGGTTGAAGCCGAGCACCGATCCGAAGGCCGACACGGGATCGCTGAGGTAGGCGCTTTCGAAGGCCTCGGCGAGGGTCGCCGCGGACGACGCGCCGCAGGGGTTCAGGTGCTTGATGATGATGGCAGTGGGCTCCTCGAAGTCGCGGGCGGCCTCCAGCGCCCCGGTCAGGTCCAGGAAGTTGTTGAAGGACAGCTCCTTGCCGTGGAGCTGCACCGCGCCGGCCAGGCCGGGCTCGCTCGCGTTCAGGTCCTGGTAGAGCGCCGCGCTCTGATGCGGGTTCTCGCCGTAGCGCAACTCCTGGAGCTTGCGGAACTTGGGCGCGAGGACGGTGGGGAACTGCGCTTCCTCGGTGAACTGCGCCCGCAGGTACGCCGAGATGGCGGCATCGTAGCGGCAGGTGTGCTCGTATGCCTCCAGCGCGAGCTGTCGGCGGGTCCCGAGGGTGGTCTCGCCCTCGTTCTCGCGCATTTCGGCGAGGACCGTCTCGTAGTGCTCCGGGTTGCAGATGATCGTGACATCGCGGAAGTTCTTGGCCGCCGAGCGCACCATCGAGGGGCCGCCGATGTCAATCTGCTCCACGGCCTCCTCCAGCGTGGTGCCCTCCTGGGCGATGGTGTCCTCGAACGGGTAGAGGTTGACGACGACGAGGTCAATCATCGCCACCTGGTTGGCTTCGGCCTGGCGCATATGCTCGGGGTTGTCGCGCAGGGCGAGCAGGCCGCCGTGGATCTTGGGATGGAGGGTCTTCACGCGGCCGTTCATCATCTCCGGGAAGCCGGTGTGCTCCTCGACGGGCTTGACGGGGACGCCGGCATCGTGGATGGCCTTCATAGTGCCGCCGGTGGAAAGGATCTCGACGCCCATGTCGGCGATGGCCTTTGCGAAGTCGGCGACGCCGGTCTTGTCTGAAACGCTGACGAGTGCGCGGTGGATCTTGGCCACGGGTGGTCCTCCCTGAAGTACGAAAATCGCCGCCCCGGTTGCGTTCCCGGGCGGCTGCTTGCACGCTCATTATAAGGGTTCGTGTGCGGCGTTGTCAAAGCACCGCATATCGTCCGGGCAGAAGCCCTCCTCGCTTTCGAGAAATGCAGATGACTCCGTGGGCGCCCGGTGTCGTTGCCGTGCGGAGGGGGCGGGTTGCAAACCCGCCCGCCGGGCGGGGGGCCCCCGCCCGGCGGCGGGGGGCGCCCGAGCACCCCCCCCGGGGTGGGGGG
>CBFDBV010000463.1:0-3878 GCA_965603135.1 uncultured bacterium | reverse complement strand
GCTGTGATGTCTCTGTGGGCTCTCGTGGCGATCGGCGCCGCGACCAGCCTGGGAGCACAGGTGGTCATCGGACCCGAATCGGAAGTGCCCGAGGACCCGCGTGAGCAGTGGGCGCGATATGTCAACTTCCGGCCCGGCGATGGGCAGGTCGTCACCCTCAATCCGCCTCGGATGAGCTGGCCCTATGCTCCCCAGATAGACCCGGAGGTGAGGAGCCATCCCGGCGACCGCCGGTTCGTGCTTCAGCTCTCGCGTTCCGAGGACTTCACCGTCCCGCACTTCTTGTCCCCGAGAACTCCCTGCAACTTCTACAACTTCCTGCCGCCACTGAACGGGTCGGAGACGTGGTACTGGCGCGTGTGCTATGACCCGGGCACTGAGCAGGAACGCTGGTCCGAGACGCGGCGCTTCACCATCGCTGAGGACGCGGTGACCTGGGATCGCTCGAAGCTGCGTGACCTGCCAGCGCTGGTGGGCGGGCATCCGCGCATCCTCTTCAACGCCGAGAACCGCGAGGAGGTGCTCTCGCTGCGCCAGGGCGACGAGCGGTCGGCGGAGTTGGCGGAGTTCGTTATCGCGGGAGCGGAGCGCACGATCAAGAGGGACTGGTACAAGCAATTCCCGGCTGACGATAAGGAAAAGGCCAAGTACATGCAGATGTGCCGGGAGATGGTGGGTGTCGCGTTCGCATACTTGCTGACCGGTGAGGAGAAGTACGCGGGCTTCAAGGAGCGCTTCCTGACCGTCGCCTCCTGGCCGAAGGGTGGATACGCCTCGCCGGAAGGCGCCGGAGCGGAGGCCAAGTGGGAGACGCACCTGACCGAGTACCTGGGCCTGTTCTACGACTGGTTCCACGATGATTTGAGCGAGGCCGAACGGGCGAGCGTGCGCAACTCCCTGGAGTGGCGCATCGAGCACACCATGTGGAGCTACGCCTGGAAGCGCGGCGAGGGCGAGACGGTGCGGCGGGGCTCCATCGCGCTCACCTGCTCCAGCCATCCCTACGAGAACACGATGGTCTCGATTCCGGGGATGATCGCCATCTGCGATGAGTCCGAGATCGCGCGCGAGGCGCTGGAACTGTCGCTGAACTACCTCATCGGCATCACCAGCGGCTTCGGCGAAGACGAGGGCTGGAACGAAGGGCCCGGCTACGGCAACGGCAAGATGAAGTGGCTGACCGACGCCACCTGGTACGCGCAGACCGCCATCCCCGAACTGGAACTGGGCAAGAACGAGGCCTACGACGCCTACTGCGACTTCTTCGCGCGCATCACGCCCGTCGGCGCGCAGCACTGCTCGTTCGGGAACCGGGGCAAGAACGAGACCGACTGGTGCTCCAGCCGCATCACGAACTTCCGGCGGATGGCGATGCTGACGGGCAACGGCGTGACGATGCAGAACTGGCTGGCCACGCGTCAGCGCCTGATGGACCTGCGCGAGGGCACAATGCCGCAGCCCTTCTCGCCGTGGGTTGACTACGTGCTGCCCGCCTACGCGCAGGAGCCTGAGCCGCAGGCCGAAGCCGAGACCGCGAAGCTCTTCCCGCTGGCGGGATGGGTGACAGTCAGCTCGGCCCCGCCCAGCGACTACGACGCGCAGAAGAGCGCGGTCAGCATGACCTTCCACTGCCGGCCGCGCGGGGGATACAGCCACTCGTTCCGCTCGGAGAACGCCTTCGACATCCACGCCTACGGCAGCACCATCAGCTTCGGCGGGGGCACCACCTCCAACCAGGAGTTTTTCGCCAACCATACGATGAGCCACAACACCGTGCTGGTCAACGGGCACGAACAGAGCGCGTCCAAGCAGGGGAAGCGGGCGAGCTACGGGCGCATCAGCCGGTTCGCGAAGGGCGATGGGTACGTCTACTGGGCAGGGGATGCCACAAAGGCCTACGCGGACGACCTTGGGCTGGAGAAGTTCATCCGCCATGTGCTGTTCGTGGATGACAGCTACTTCGTCATCTTCGACGAGCTGGAGATGAGCGAGGAGACGGAGCCGGCGAGCTTCCAGTGGCTCTATCACATCTATCCGGCGGTGGAGCTTGAGGTCAGCGAGGAGCCGCTCACGGTTGAGTACCAGATCGAGCGCACGCGTGTCATGCTCGCCCACGTCGCGCATGGCGACGACCTGACCTTCGCGGCGTACCGCGGCGCGGAGGGGATGGTCAACCCGGTGACCGGCGAGGACGTCACGCGGGCCGATAAGTGGGCGAAGGGGAGGAAGCTGAAGCTCCCGGAGCCGCTGGATGCGCGCCACCTGTGGGTCTCGCACCGCACGCCGCGGAGGGCAATGAGCTTCCTGGCGGTGATCGTGCCGTACCGCGAGGGGGAGGAGGCGCCCACGATTACGCCTCTCGGTGACGATGCCGTGCGCGTGTCCTTGCGCGGCAAGGAAAGCACGGTGTCCTTTGGTGAGCTGGCAGAGGCGGACATCGTTGTGAAGCTGTGAGCGCAGCGGGCACCGGAGAGGAGGCGCGTCTGGTGCGTGTCCTATCGAGTCTTCTGTTGGCAACAGCGATGCTGGTTGCGGTGCCTGGCTTCGCTGATACCCCCACGACGGAGCAAGTGGTGGCCGCGGCCCGGGAGGCGGCCATCGAGGCGAAGTCACGCCATTACATGCTGGAGGTCGCCAGGCGCACGCAGGAGTTCGACCCCGAGCAGGCGCTCAAGGACTACCGGGCGGCTGCCGAAATGCCTCTGGAAGAGCACGTTACCGGCGGGTGGGCTCTTGATTCGGACTGCCAGGTGGCTGAGGGGTTGGTGGAGTTGGGCGATGCTGAAAGCGCCGCTCAACTGGTGCGGGCGGGGATTGACAACATGGGGGAGGTCAAGGCGGCGCCGACGGACGACATTGGCTCGGTCTACACCATGCGGATCATGGCACTGTGCCACGCCGCCAGGATGCTGCGCCCGCTGGACCGCGTGAAGTCGGATGAGGCGCTGGACCTGGCCGAGAAGACCATTGACGAGGCCCTGGAGTTCCGTGGGGGCTGGTGGACGGGGTGGGAGTACACACGGAGTCCCTATCTGGCGGCGCTGGCGATGAAGGACCCGGAGGCGGCGTACCTGGCGGCGCTGGGCGACAACAAGACCGGGCACCGCTACATCCCGATACCGATGCTGCTGGCGATGATCGAGGTGAACCCGGCGACGGTGCTGGCGAACGTGGACGAGATCAGCAAGTCCGGGGTCCTGCGCGGGGAGCGATTCCAGTCGCTGCAAACGGTGACCGGGGCGCTGGCGGCGGCGGTGTTCAGGCAGGACGCGAAGGAGGGGATGGAGCTGGCGGTGCGGTTCGAGCTGGACAAGGCGGCAGATACACGGGTGTGGCCGCCACTGCGGGGCCTGGCGGAGGCGATACGGAAGCTGGGGCTGGGGGACCTGCCGCTGGACGCGAAGTACACCAAGGTCTACCAGCGCGTGGTGCGGGACGTGGCGCGAACGGACTACGAGATGGCAGTGCAGCTCGCGATGGTGCTGGGCGACCCGAAGACCTGCGGGGCGGCCCTGGGTAACATCTGCGAGGTGATGGCCGGGACGGACCTGGCGAAGGCGCAGGAAGCGGCCATGAAGATGGTCGAGCTGCACGACAACGTGGGCAAGTGTGCGGATGACGACCTGCGGGATGCGGCGAAGGCGCTGAGCCACGATGACGAGGAGGTGGTGCCGGCGCTGCTGGAGCGTTTGCGGATGGGATGGAGCATCTCGGAGCCGTTTGCGCTGTGGTGGAAGCACCATCGGGCGGCGGCGGAGATGCTGCTGCCGGAGCTGAGTGAGCTCAGGCAGTTCTTCGCGATTCTGGGCGTGCTGGGGCAGGCCAGGGAGACGCTGTCGCCGGAGCAGGGGCGGGCGCTGGCGGAGCAGGCGCTGGCG
>CBFDBV010000462.1:0-3912 GCA_965603135.1 uncultured bacterium | reverse complement strand
CTGAGGAGTGTCGCCATGAAGCTGAGCCTGTTGACCTTCAATCTGGGCAGGGAGATGGACCTGGACCAACTGATCGGCGTCTACCACGACACGGCGATAGAGGGCGTCGAGTTCCGTGCCGAGGCCGATCACAAGCACGGCATCGAGCTGGAGCGCACGCCCGAAGAGCGCGCCGCCATCAAGGCCAAATGCGAGGACGCGGGGATGCCGATTGCGTGCATCGCCACCGGCTGCCGGTTCGAGTCGCTCGATGACGCCGAGCGCCAGGCGGAGATTGACCGCGCGAAGGAGTTCACGGACCTGGCCGCCGACGTGGGCTGCGAGCGCATCCGCGTCTTCGGCAACGCCTTCCCCCCGGGCGCCGACAAGCAGCAGGTCATCGAGAACGTCGGCGCGGCGCTGCACGAGATCGGCGAGCACTCCGCCGCGCGCGGGGTGGATGTCAACCTGGAGATGCACGGCGACTTCTACTGGTGGGAGTACGCCCTGGAGGCGGTGGAGATCGCCGATCACCCACGCGTGGGGATCGTGTACAACTGCGACGGACGGGAGACGGAGTTCGGCCCGATCTCTCGCTTCGTGGACCCGGTGATTGAGCACATCCGCCACGTGCATATGCACGACCTCGAGTCCGACTATCCCTACGGGGCGCTCATCGGGATGCTCAAGCACGCGGGGTACACGGGCTGGATGTCGCTGGAGTGCAGCCCGAGCGAGGAAGCGGAGCGCGTCATCGCCATCTACGCTGCCTACTGGCAGGAGATGGCCGAGAACGCGTAGTCCGGATTATTCGCGTAGGTCGGCCTGCGCCTGATCCCGCGTCGGCGGGATCAGGCGCAGGTGAAAGCGCGCCGTCGCGCGGGCGAAGTGCCGTTCTCTGCGCTCTCCGCGTGTCTGCGGTTTGCCTTGCTGTGGGCGTTGGCCCGCGTCCTTGGCTTCGCGCGGTGAGTTGTGATATAATCTGCCCAGCTGCCGAGCGCATCGTTGGCCGTCATCACTAAGCAGCCCCAGGTTGGATGGGGCTGTTTCTTTCACCCATTTGCCGCTTTCGTGGGGACGCACGACGGAAGGAGTGAAGGTCGGTGGCAGAGATGGAAGTCGGCTTCTACGGCCATGTGAGACAGTACCACGACATCAAGCAAGAGCTTGATGAGGCGATCCTGGCGGTGCTGGAAAGCGGCAAGTACGTACTGGGGCCAACGCTGGACAGATTCGAGCGCGAGCTGGCCGAGTACATGGGCAGCGAGCACGCCGTGGGCTGCAACTCCGGGACCGACGCCATCTGGCTGGCGCTGACAGCGCTGGGCGTCAGCGAGGGCGATGAGGTGATTACCGTTGCCAACACCTTCTTCGCCACCGCCGAGGCGATCTGGATCGCGAGCGCCAAGGCCCTGTTCGTGGACACCGACCCCAGGACCAAGCTCATTGATGTGAGCAAGATCGAGGAGAAGATCACGCCGCGCACGAAGGCGATCGTGCCCGTTCACCTCTACGGGCAGATGTGCGATATGCCGGCCATCGGCGAGATCGCGAGGAAGCACGATCTGTTCGTGGTGGAGGACTGCGCCCAGGCAATTGATGCGGCCGGCAACGGCTTCAAGCTCGGCGAGCACAGCGACGCCGTCTGTCTGAGCTTCATCGTGCAGAAGAACCTGGGCACCTTCGGCGACGGCGGCGCCGTGGCTACCCCGCACGAATACGTTGACCAGCGTATCAGGGCCCTGCGCAATCATGGTTCGACCGCGCGGTCAGTTCACTCAATGGGCTACAACAGCCGCCTCGACGACCTGCACGCGGGCATCCTGAGCGTGAAGCTCAAGTACATCACGCAGTGGAGCGACCGGCGGCGGGCGCTGGCCGCGCAGTACTCCGAGAAGCTGGCCGACACCGGCCTGGAGCTTCCCTACGAGATACCCGGCTACCGGCACGTCTTCCATCTCTACGTGGTGGAGACCGAGCGGCGCGACGACCTGCTCGGATTCCTCCAGGATTCGGGCATTGACGCGAAGACGCACTACCCGATCGCCATCCACCGGCAGGAGGGCTATCCCTGGGGCCAGCCCGCCGACATGGACCTCGACCTGCCCAACACGGAGAGCAACGCAGCCCGGTGTGTGACGCTGCCGATCCATCCCGAGCTTCGGGACGACGAGTTGCAATACGTGGTTGACAAGGTCCACGAGTGGGATAGCGCGTAGGGAGCGGGCGAACACGTCGTACGGAGGGGCCGAATGGGGAACGAAGAACCGGAACGGTTCTTCAGGGGCCCCATCCGGCCCACGCAGCCACGCTCTTGCCGTTCTCTGCGTCTCTGCGGTGAGACGTGCCGTTCCGCACACGAAGGGAGACATGACGAATGGCGGCTACGTATTCGGTGGTCGTGGTTGGCATGGGCAAGCGCGGGATGCATCACGCGACTGGCTTCAGGGACAATCCGCGCTTCGAACTCGTCGGCATCTGCGACATAGACGAGGCGAGGCTGGAGGAGGCGGCCGGCGAGCTGGGCGATCCTGAGACCAGCACCGACGCGGCCGCGCTGCTCGGCGGACTCAAGCCCGACGTCTTCTGCTTCTGCACCCTCCCCAACTTGCGCCTGGAGTTCATCAAGCTCGGCGTGGAGAGCGGCGCGAAGCTCATCGCCTACGAGAAGCCGATCGCGATGTCATTCAGCGAGGCGCTAGAGATAATGAGGCTGGTGCGCGATGCGGATGTGAAGACCGTCGTCAGCCACCAGCACCGCTACGGCGAGCACTATCAGAAGGTGAAGCAGATCATTGACAGCGGCGCCATCGGGCGGGTGCACACCGTCTACGGCACCGCGGTGGGCTGGATGACGCACATGGCGACCCACCTGATGGACTACATGATGTGGTACGCGGACTACCCGGACGCCGAGTGGGTGATGGCCCAGGCGGCCGGCCGCGGCAAGCTCGATGACCTCCACGCCTCGCCCGACTACCTCGCGGGGTTCGTTCACTTCGCGAGCGGCGTCCGCGGCATCATGGAGGTCGGCGCTGGCGCGCCTGACGTGCCCGAGGTTGACTACTGGTGGCGCAAGAACCGCGTTGGCGCTCAGGGGAGCAACGGCTTCGCGGAGGTGATGACCGGCGGCGGCTGGCGCGCGGTCACGCCGGAGGGCGCGATGTCCGGCCCCGGCGGGATGGACTACGAGCACGACATGGCCCCGTATGTCCAGGAGATGGCCGCCTGGCTCGACGATGACGACGCGGCACACCCGTGCAGCGGCGAGCGCGCCTTCAAGGGCTTCGAGATAGTGATGGCGATGTGCCGCTCGGCGGCGTGCGGGGGGCAGGTGGCGCTGCCGCTGGAGCCTGGCGAGCCGGAGTTGGAGGCGCTGGCTAAGAGCCTGCCGGAGAGACCCGTCATCCTGTCCTTCCCCGAGAGCGCCGAGGAATACGCATAGGCCTGAGGGAGGGCAACGCCCGCCGCCGTCGTACGGAGGGGCGCAACTGTGGTTCGACCACGCATGGTTCTGCTCTTGGGGTGTGCACTGCTCGCCTCAGTGGCGGCGTACTTGCAGCCGGGCGAGACACAGCAGGGTGAGATGACTGGGCAACCGACCTGGGACAGCTCGAAGTGGGAATGCAAGCAGGAGGTCGCCATTGACAACACCGGCGGCGCCAGCGACCTCACCGACTACCAGGTCAAGGTGAAGCTGACGCAGGAGCAGTTCGACTTCGACGATGCCGCCGAAAACGGCACTGACCTGAGGTTCGCCGACAGTGATGGCGCAACGCTGCTCGACTACTGGCTTGAGAGCTTCAGTAAGTCAGAGCGCAGCGCCGTCGCGTGGGTTAGGGTGCCCGAGATCCCGGCGCGGTCGACGAAGAGCATCCACCTGTTCTACGGCAATCCCGACGCGCCGCCGGCATCAGACGGGGAGGCGACCTT
>CBFDBV010000461.1:0-3922 GCA_965603135.1 uncultured bacterium | reverse complement strand
GACTGCGCGCAGACGCACGCGATGATGGAGACGCTCCAGGATCGCGGAGTGCGCACCATCCCCTTCGCGTATCCGTATGACCGCGACCCGGACCTGTTGCGCCTCCAGATGCAGCGGTTGATGGCCCAATTCTCGGTCTCCTGGGAGGAAACCGAACGCGTGCGGGCCCAACTTGCGCCGCTAAGAGCGCAGGTCGCGGGGATTGACCGCCTCACCTGGGCCGAGGGCCTTGTCAACGGGCGCGAAAACCACTATTATCAGGTGTGCTGCAGCGACTTCAACGGCAACCCGGAGCGCTTTGCCCAGGAGGTCGGCGAGTTCTTGGAGGTCGTGCGACGTAGGGAGCCCACCGAGGGCCTGGTGCGCATCGGCATCGCTGGCGTCCCGACCATCTTCAGCGACCTGTACGAGTTCATCGAGGGCCTCGGGGCGCGAGTCGTGCTCAACGAGGTTCAGCGGCAGTTCACCATGGCGGACTGCCTTGACTGTGACCTGCTGGAGCAGTATCGCAGGTACACCTATCCCTACCAGCTCGCAGGGCGGCTCGCCGACCTGCGCCGGGAGATAGCTCGCCGAAGCATTGATGGCCTGATACATTACACGCAGGCGTTCTGTTTCCGGCAGATTTACGACGTGCTGATCAAGCGGCATCTGGATTTGCCGGTGCTGTCGCTGGAGGGGGAGAGTCCGGGCCCGCTGGATGCTCGCAGCCGCCTGCGCATCGAGGCCTTCATCGAGACCTTGATCGCTCGCAGGCGCAGGTCATAGCTGATGCCGGGGAGGAAAGCGGCCGCAGAGGTGAGAATCGTGCCAGCAAGGGGCTCGGCGTGCCCGCGTTTTCGGGTGACGTTCCGCTGTGCGACGGCATGCTGCCGGATGGGCGATTCGGACCGCGCCAAGCAGAGGTAAGGACGCAGATCGGCAAGGAACCGCGCGATGAGAGCCCGCGCACCGGCAGTGGCCTCGTCGAGCCGTCCACCCAATGGGTGAGAGCGAGTATTGCAGTGGAGGTGAACAGAATGACGTGCCGTATCGGATGGATCACCATGACACCGTTCTTGTTGTGTGCTAGCCTTGTTGCCGCGTGGGCGCCGGGACGGCCCATGTTGACGGTTACGGACGGACAAGGTGGCACACTAGAACTCAGGGAGCCAAGCTTCCGTTTCTTTGAGGGACGAGGCACTCGCATGGGCTTCCGGTGCAAGCCGGACGATTGGCTTGCGTTCCCAATGCAGGTGGATAGCGGTGTGGTGCGGCTCCTGTATCTGGAATGCCTGAAAGAGATACGGTCAGACGCAAATGGAGCCGAAGCTACCTTGGTCGATGGGACCCGGCTGACGGGCAGCCTGTCAGGCCCGCTCATTGATGATACCCTGCTACGAGGAGACACAGCGTTTGGCGAGGCCTCCGTGCCGATCGGGAACATTGCTGGCGTTCACGTCAATCCCGAGGTCGCTGCAGCCTACGTCGCGGAACGGCTCAAGGAGGATTATTGTCATCTACGGGACTTCAGCGCCTATGAACGCAACGTGCTATCGCCGCACCGGGCCCGTGTCTTGCTTGTAGACGCGAACACCATCGAAGTGGAGCAACTCGAAAACGTGTATAGCAGCGAGAGCCACGGTACGGCCCATTTCTACTATCTCGGGCGAATTGTCGACAGGCCTACGAGCGATATCTTCCTACGGGCGGAGGAGTTCTTCACGATTGTAGTAGGGAATCAGGAGCTTCGCATAGACTTCAAGCGCCTCAGAAAAGCAGAGTTCGAGCATGTGGGGGAGTCAATTGATGTTCGAGTCACTGCAACTGACGGGTCGGCAATAAGAGGAACGCTGTATTCGGGTGCTGGGGAATACCAGCGAGGAGGCATCCTGGCGCTTTGGGGGGTCAGTGAGCTTGGACCTGTCTATGTCCCCGCTGCTAGAATCAAGTCTATAGAGATGTTGGAGGGGATCAGTGAGGCGGAAGCGCATGACCTGTTCAAGGTCGGGCTCGCCAGTGTCCGACTACCCTTCAACGAGGAGTCTGCGATTCACATCATTGAGGAGGCCCTTAGGAGCGAGTCGGCCACCGTACGGCAAGCGGCTCAGGAGGCTGTCAACAAGGGCAAGCGATGACGGCAGCAGCGTGTTTGAGCCGCGTCCTTCGCCCTGGTGCGCGACGCTTGTCCCAGATGCGGAGCACTAATCTGTCCCGTGAGGACGCTATGCGTCCTCAGCGGGACGAAGACGAGGTGAGTGTTATGACTGGCAAGCGCATCCTGTTTACCGTCACGGTCCTGATGGTGCTGTGCGTGGCAACGGCGTCGGCGGACTTCATCGGTCCCAGGCTGGAGGGCACGGCAACCCTCCGCAGCGGGGACAGCTACACGGGCGTCATCCTCACCGCACGGCTGGGCATCGTGGATGGTGCCGAGATCGGCTCGAGTCTCAAGGACGGCGGTTACATCAGCCTGAAGACCGATGGCGCAGAGGAGCGCGTGCAGGCCACCGACATCGCCTCCTTGCAGGCCGACTGGGCGCAGGCTGGGACGCCGGACGACCCGAAGTGGAAGATCTCGCAGCTTACCATCGTCACCAAGGACGGTCGCACGCTCGCGGGCAGCCCGACCTGGCTCGTGCACGCGACCTCGCTGGTCATCGAGCTGCCGGACGGGAACCCGAAGAAGGTCTACGCCTTCCCGATGGCCGGTCCGAGCTTCTCGCCTGACAAGCTCCTGACCCGGCTCGTGCTCGGCGAAGCTCCGGCGCCGACCCCGACTGAGGCCACCACTACTGAGCCGACCGTCACCGTGATCACCCCGCCGCCTACCACTACAGAGCCGACGACAACGGAGCCGACGACAACGGAGCCTGCGACGACCGAGCCCACCACGACCGAGGTCGTCACCATTGAGCCCATCACGCCCGGGCCGCCGCCTACCACGGCTCCGCCTGTCGTCGAGGCGGTGGGTGAGGGCGTAGTGCTCGCCGGGGAACCGGCGGTCATCACCTTCGTGATCACCTGCCCGTACACGGGCAAGCCGATCAAGGTCAAGTTCCTCATCGTCCCGCTGCCGGTGACTGAGTAACCGGGACACGCAGATGCGGCGGGGCACGGGTTGGCAGCAGGCGCGAGTACGCCATCTCCGGCGGGCGGCATGACAGAGCCGCCCGCCGCGCGCAAGCGCGCGGTCCCCAGCGCCACAGCCCTGCCCGCCGCGTGTTCTCCCACGCACACGAGTTGCCCAGGGGCGCGAAGATGGATCCGGACACAGGGCGAGCTGTCTCGGAGCTGCGTGGCGTGCGCTCCGTCTGGTTCGACCTCGATGACACTCTCTATGACTTCCAGGTCATGATGCGCCAGGCGCTGCTGGACCCCCTCGGGCGCATTCATGAGGACTACCCGCACACGCGAGCCTCGCTCGGAGTCGAGGAGATGGTGCGTGTGCGCGAGGAGGTCTCGGAAGGCGCCGGGGCCCTGGGCCTGAGCCTGGAACAGATGCGACTTCAGGCCTTCCGCGAGACTCTGGCGCGGTACGCCGAGCCCGACGACCGCCTGGCCGACGAGCTTCAGCAGATGTACCTGGCGGCCAGGTTCCGGGACGTGGCGCCATTTCCCGATGTGCGGCCCTCCCTGGCGGCTCTCAAGGACCGCTACGTCCTGGGCCTGCTGTCGAACGGCAACACCATGCCGGAGCAACTTGGCCTGGAGCGCGCCTTCCGCTTCTTCGTCTTCTCGGAGCAGGTCGGGGTCAGGAAGCCTGACCGGGGCATCTTCAGGCACGCCGCAGCCCTCGCGGATTGCGCGCCCCAAGAGTGCATTTACGTCGGCGATCGACCGGAGGACGATGTGATGGGCCCCGTGCGCGCCGGGTGGCACGCGGTGTGGCTCAACCGCAGTTCGAAGCCCTGGCCTCTTGTCTCGCATGAGCCCTACCTGC
>CBFDBV010000460.1:0-3923 GCA_965603135.1 uncultured bacterium | reverse complement strand
CGCGTGGTCTTCCTGGCGGGCGAGTTCGGCATCGGGCTGCCGGCGAACTACGACAACGAGGTGAGGGGCCGCGAGGTCCGCGTGTTGCCTTCAGAGCTGTCCATCGCGCACGTCACCGTGATGGACGCCCTCCTGGACGAGCTTTGCCCTGGCAGGGCCTCCCTCATCAGGCAGGCGCCGGCTGGCAAGGACCTGGAGGTCGCTGCGATGCGCAACGCGGCCGGGGATGTAGTGCTGTTCGCCATCAACTGGGAGGGCGAGCCGCTGACCTGCGAGGTGGCGCTGCCGGAGGGCTGCGCGGCTCAGGGCGCGGGCTTCTCCCTTGAGAGCACGGGCGCCGTCTCCGAGGCGCAGGCCGAGGCGCGCCAGGAGGCCGGGGAGCTGCGCTTGAGCCTCGATCTCGAGGGCCAGGAGGCGCGCGTCCTCAGATTCGCCGCCGAGTGAGGCGCACGCGGGCCACCCACGCATGCGCTTGCCTCGTTGACAAGGCCGACCGTGTACCATATAATAGCCGCGCACAGCCGTCCGTCGGTTGGAAGGGAGCGCTTCCGCATGACCAGGACGAGCGGGTTGCGCGCACGCGTGTCGGTGTACGCTCTCATCTGCTGTGGCGTACTGCTCTGCGCGTGCGCGACGGCACAGGATGACCTCGATGACTTCACGCAGGCGATGAAGCTCTTCGAGGAGGTCTCCTACAGCCAGGCGATCAGCAAGCTGGAGGCCATCGTGCAGGCCACCCCCGACCGGGAGCCCGCCTGGTACTACCTGGGCGTGGCGAAGCTGCGCACCGGTGACTACCAGGGCGCACTGGAGGCCCTGCTCAAGGCCGCTGACCTGCGCACCGGCCGGCCGGGCATCTACCTGCACATCGGCGAGATATACGAGGCCCAGGGCGCATACGAGGAGGCCATCCGCGCCTATCAGGACGAGCTCCGGCATCGAGAGCGCGAGAACGTGGCTGAAGCCTTCAACGCGATCGGCCGAGTCTACTACTATGCCGGCCGCTACAAGGACGCCCTCGAGAGCCTGGAGCAGGCCGTGGCCGACGACGAGAACTATGTCGAGGCCATCTTCAACAGGGGGCGCTGCGAGTACCAGTTGGCCAACTACAAGCGCGCCCTGAAGCACTTCACCCGCGCCTCGAACACCCTCAAGGAGTACGACAGGCTCGAGGCTCGACTGGAGGAGATCGAGAAGATAGAGGACCGCAGGGAGCTGACCCCGGCCGAGGAACGCCGCAAGCAGCAGACGCTCGAGGACCTTGCGCAGAAGTACGGCCGGGCACAGCAGTTCGTCATCGAGCTTGGCCTGCGCCCGACGCTAAACATCAGCATGGGCGACGCGGCCGACGCCAACAAGGAGTGGGCCCGCGCGCGCAATGCCTATCGCCACGCCCTCAATCCCGATGAGCAGGGCCACCTCAACGATCCGGTGGCGCACACCAGAATCAGCCTCGCCTTGCTCCACGAGGCCCAGGAGGCCTTCAATGAGTACGGCCTGCTCTTCAAGGCCGTGTCTATCATCGAGCAGGCGATAGCGAAAGCGGAAGAGGCGATCGGCTACGACGACACTTACGCGCCCGGCTATGAGTGTCTGGGAGAGATCTACGCCTTCCAGGCGGCCACCTATATCTCCGACCCCGAGCGCGAGATCGAGTCGCACTCCGCTGAGGATGCGGTGGCGCAATTCGATGCGGCCATTGCCAACGACGAGAACTACATCCAGGCCCTTCTGCAACGAGCAAGCATCTTCATTGCCCTCGACAATCCCGACAAGGCAATGGCTGATGTGGAAACGGCGCTCGATCTCAACCCTCGCGACCCCGAGCTGTACGCAGCCCTCGCTACGGCCCAGGTCGTCAGCGAACAGTACCAGGAGGCCATCAAGAGCGCGCAGACCGCGCTGCTGCTCGACCCCGGTAATGCCCAGGCTCACAATGCCGCCGGGCTTGCCCACTACTACCTGAGCGAACTTGGCCTGGCCACCGAGCACTTCACCCGCGCAGTCGAGGCCGACCCCAGGCAGCACCAGTCCTACACCAACCTCGGCAACGCCTTCTTCCAGATGGGCTCCTGGCACCGGGCCCGAGTGCAGTACGAGAAAGCCCTCGAAATCATCCCCAAGCCGGCGATAGCCAACACCGCCTACCAGCGCAGCTATCTGCTCTATCTCGTCGCGCGCACCTGTCACTACACGGGGATGTACAAGAAGGAAGTTGAGGCCCTCAATGAGGCCCTCACTCTGGATGCGGCCTACATTGACGCGCTGGTGCAACTGGCCGAGGCCTACCTCGAACTCGGCGACTTCCGCGCCGCGGAAACGGACCTCCAGATCGCCATCCAGAAGACATCCGACACCGAGATCCGGGCGACCGTCTACGTGCAGTTGGGTGCCCTGTACGAGCGAGAGGGAAGGCCGCACCAGGCCCTGACCGCCTACGGCATGGCCAAGGCCCTGGACCAGGACAACGTCGAGGCCAAGGAGGCACTGGAACGACTGCGGGCGAGCTGACACCGTCGGTGCGAGGCTTCGCAGGCAGCCGCGCCCGCGTGTCTCGCCACCGGTGGGATGCGGCGGCGGTCGCGGCGTGTCTGCTGGCCCTTGCGCTCCACCCGGCAGGGGCCCAGGGCCCTGCCCCGCGCAAGTTCCAGTTCGACAACGGCCTGCGGGTAGTCTTTCAAAGCAACGAGACGACGCAGACCATCGTGCTGTGCGCCTTCGTGCGCGTCACAGCCCTTCATGAAGTTCGGCAGGGAATCGGGATACGCCCCCTGACCCAGCGGATGTTGGGCCGTGCCAACGGCCTGGAGGCTGACCTTCAGCGAGCGGCGGCGCGCATTGACGTTGCGACAGCGCCCGACTACGTCGAAGTCGTCATTGCCGCGCCGGTTGAGGCGTTCTCAGATTGCGCCAGGATCCTGGGACAGGTCCTCTACGCCCCGCAGCTAGACGCGGTGGCCCTGGAGACCGAGCGCGCCAGGGTGCTACGGGGCATAGCCGCACGCGGGGAACTGCCCACAACTGTCGCGCTGGATGCCATTTACGAGCGACTCTGTCCGGGCCTCGCCGCCGCGCAGAGCGGGCTCGGAGATGTGCGCGCCGTGGTCGGGCTTACGCTGGAGCAGATCGAGGGCTTTCACGCCACCCACTATCTGCCGAACTGCACCGTGATCTCGGTCAGTGGGGGTACGACCGCCGAGGAGTGCCGTCAGGTCCTGGCGGGGGCGATGGCCGACCTGCTGCCGGGGGGAAGGCCCCGGGAGCCGGCGCCGGCCCTGCCAGCCGAAGGTCCGGCTCAGCTGCAGTTGGACTGGCCGGGCGCAAGCGGGGTCTACGCTGCGGGAGGTCGCGCCGTAAGTCTCACCTCCCCGGCCTATCCGGCGGCGGCGGTCGCGATGGCCCTGCTGGGCTCGGGAATGGACGCGCGGCTGTATAAGGCCCTGCGGCGCGACCAGGCGCTGGCCTACACTATTGTCACGGACATCACGCCCTCGGTCATCGCGCCGAGCGCGACAGTGCTGGTGACCTGCGACGGCGACAAGCTCGCCCAGGTCGCCCGCGTGGTGGAGCGCGAGATCGAGCGCCTCATGACCAGACCGCCTGCGGATCAGGAGCTGCGGCGCGCCAAGCGGTACCTGCTGGGCAGCCACGCGTTGCGCCACCAGCGCAATCGCGACATAGCCCACTATCTTGGGGTCTTCGAGCTGTTGGGGGGCGCGCCGGGCTACAGGCTGGACACGCTGCTGTCGGGGAAAATCGCCGCCGTCAGCGCCGAGGCGGTGCGGGATGCGACGGCGATGATATTCGAGCAGATGGTCGCGGTGCGCCTGGGGGGCCCGCCCGTCGGGCAGTAGAGGGTGACGCCCGCGGCACCCTGGGGGGGCCGCAGGTGCGCTGACCTTGGGCCGTTGCGGTCGTTGGCT
>CBFDBV010000459.1:0-3924 GCA_965603135.1 uncultured bacterium | reverse complement strand
GCGACCTCGGCGTGGCTCGCGACCGGCGTGGTCACGAAGATGCCGCCGAGGTCGGGACATTCGCTCAGAAGCTCCTGGTGCGTCTCGAAGCGGCGGTTCTGCGGGACGGCGAACTCATCCGCGAAGCCCGCGCGGTGTGTCTCGACGGGCTCGGCCACCGCCGAGATCTTCGCGCGATCGGCGTCCTGCGCGGCCAGCCCTGCCAGGCTCCAGCCTCGCGATCCAGCGCCAACGAAACCCAAGCGATGAGCTGTCATCTTCATGCCTCCGAGTGGGGACAATCACCTAAGATGACTATCCCCCCTCGAGCGTAGCGAGGGCGCCATCCACGCGGTCAAGGGTCCGCGCGATGTCCTGCTCCGTGTGCGCGGTGGACAAGTACCAGAGGCCCTTCTCGCTGGGGAAGATGTGGACCCCGCGCTCCAGCAGCGCCAGCCGGAAGCGCGGGTAGCGTCCGGGGTACTCCTCCAGCGCCTCGCGGAAGTTGGTGATGGGCACCTCCGGATCGCGGAAGGATAGTCCGAAGAACGGCCCGATGCCCTGCAAACGCACCGGGATTTCGTGACTCTCAGCGCGCTCGGCGATGCCGTCCTTCAGCCTGGTGGCGAGCGTGGTCATCCGGTCGTACACCGCGCCATCATCGCGAGCTAGCTCCGTGAGCGTCGCCAGCGCCGCCGTAGCGCACAGCGGGTTGGCGTTGAAGGTCCCCGCGTGAACCACCTGGCGCTCGGCGATCAGTGCCATGATCTCTCGCCGCCCTCCCCAGCTTATGATGGGGTAGCCAGCCCCGAGCGCCTTGCCGATGATTGACAGGTCCGGCGTGACGCCGAAGTGGCCCTGCGCGCTGTGCAGCCCGAAGCGCAGGCCGGTTATCACCTCATCGAAGATCAGCAGCACCTCGTGCTCCGCCGTCAGCCGCCGCAGGCCCTCCAGGTAGCCCTCGTTGGGCGGGATGACACCGCAGTTGCTCATAATCGGCTCGGTGATGATGGCGGCGATCTCGTGGGCACGCGCCTTGAGCGTCCGCTCGACCACCTCCAGGTCATTCCAGGGCAGCACGACGATGTCTTGCAGCACGCTCTCGGGCTGGCCCGGACTGCCCAGCACCGCCCACGGCGCGTGCGGAAGGCCTATCATCGAGAGGGCCTCCGGCAGGTGGCTGACGTAGATGTTGTCGTACCACCCGTGGTAGTGGCCCTCGAACTTGATGATCTTCGATTTGCCCGTGAACGCGCGCGCCAAGCGTTGGACCGCCTGCACCGCCTCAGAGCCGCTGTTGTTGAAGCGCACCATCTCGTAGCAGGGCACGATCTCGACCAGTTTCTCGGCCAGCGCGACGATGGTCTCGTGCGGCGCTCCGAAGGCCGTGCCGCGCGCAAGCTGCTCGCTGACTGCTTCCACCACCGGCGGCGGGCAGTGCCCCAGAATCAGGGGCCCGTACGCCAGCAGGTAGTCAACGTATTCGTTGCCATCCACGTCGTAGAGCTTCGATCCCTCCCCTCGATCGAAGTACACCGGATGCGGCAGCGCCAGCGAACGCACCTGCGCACCGACCCCTCCCGCCAGCGACCTCTGCGCCCTCTCAAACAGTTCCCTGGACCGCTCGATCCTCATTCTCATCACCCTCCTTCGGACCGGGGACAGTCACACGGAAAGCTGATAGAGCCGCCGTGCGTTCTCAAAGAGCAACCTGTCCTCGTCCTCTTTCCGCAGCCCCACGACCTTGATCCTTTGCAGCATCACGCTGGGATGGTGCAGCGGGACGTCCGAGCCGAACAGCAGCCGCTCGCAGCCCAGCCGCTGGATGGTGTCTTCAAGCTTGCCGGCCTCGTAGTTGACTGACAGCTCCAGATAGACGTTCGCATGCTCCTCGGCGACATCCACGACCTCCCGCGACGAGAACAGGCACGCGTGCCCAACGATCAGCGCCAGGCCCGGGTGACGCTGCGCGACGGCCGCTATCGCCTGCGGCCCGCAGCGCGCGTCATCCTCCGCGGAATGTGTCAGCACCGGCACGCGGCTCGCCTCACAGAAGTCCAGGACCGCCTCCGCCTCCGGCGAAGTGAGCGAGTATTCGTGCGCGCTGGGATGCAGCTTGACCCCCACGAAGCCCCGCTCATCCCAGGTGCTCAACTCCGCAAACGCCTCCTCGGGACGACGCGGGTTGACGCACAGCAGGGGGATGATCTCCTCGTGCTTTGCGGCGGCCTCCAGCACCTCAGCGTTCCCTGATGGGCAGTCGTAGCAGATGGCCTTCGCCGAGCTGACCAGCGCGTGGTCAATGCCTTCGCCGCGCAGGATGCCGACGAGATCCTCCGGGTTCCCCTTCACCAGGGGCCAGGAGTTGAACCTGCCGATGTGCGCATGAGCGTCAATGATCATTCTGTCTCGCCCTCCGGATCGGGGACAGTCACCTGGAGTGACTGTCCCCCTTAGCCGAGGCTCCGCGATGTGCCGGTCTGCATCGAGGTCACGATTGCCTCGATGACCCGCGTCACGGCCAGCCCGTCCTCGCCGGTGCAACTCGGCGGCTCATCGGCGATGATGCAGTCAATGAAGTGCTCGAAGGGCAGCAGCTCCGTGGTGGTGGGGTCGAGTATGAAGGGCGTCTCATAGCGCTCGTCGGTCGCCACCTCCAGGCCTTCCCTGTCGCCCTCGATGGCCAGCTTGCCGCTTGCACCGACGATGTCAATCCTGAAGTCAATCACGCTTCGCCACGCACGCGGGAGGAGCCACGATGACTCGATGCTCGCAATGGCGTCATCCAGCACAAGCTGCGCCTGCACGGCATCGTAGCAGTCAATCCCCCGGGCCCTCAGCACGCCCTTGCGTCCGATGGCGAAGACCCGACGAATCTCCTGGCCGAAGAGCCAGCGCACGATGTCCACCAGGTGCGGGAGCAGGAACCACTCCGGCCCGCTCTCGCCCGCCCAGCTCAGCCACTGGGTGGGCACCACGATCTGATCGCTCAGTCGCGCGTAGCAGACCACCGGCTCGCCGATCTCCCCGGCGTCAATCACCTCTCTTGCGTGCGCTATCGGCGGATACCAGCGGTTGTGAAAGTTGACCATCAGCTTCGTGCCCGCCCGGTCGCGCGCGGCGAGGATCTGCTCGCACTCGGCGGCGGTCATCGCCATCGGCTTCTCGACGAGCACGTGCTTGCCCGCGGCCAGCATCGTCAGCGCCGGCTCCGTGTGGGCGAAGTCAGGGGTGGCGATGCTGACGATCTGTATCTCTTCGTTCTGGGCGATGCGCTCGAGCGCCGTCGTGTGGGCCACGCCGAACTGCTCGCCGACGGCGCGCGCCCGCTCCTCGCTTCGGCTCCACACGCAGACCAACTCGGTGCGCGGGTCGCGCTGGTAGGCCCGCGCGTGGACCTCGCCGTAGATGCCCCCGCCGACAACCGCGGCCTTCAGCCTTTGCTGTCTCATACCCCGATCGCCCCTCCTGCGTCATCCTGACGGTGGTGCGTAGCATTATCCCTCAACGTGCAGGCTTCCTGCCATCGAGCAGACCTTTTCTCACGGCCGCCGGCAGGCGGCGCGGGCCGCCAGGCAGGACTCCCGCAGTTGCCGGCGAACCCGGGCGCGACGGCAGCGCTAACGGGTTCTGTGACTATGCCGGACACATAGATGCGAGGAACAGGCAGCGCGATGATAGTGGAGGCGGCGCACAGGCTCATTGAGCAGGCATCCTGCGCCGCAAGGGCACATAATGCCAGCACAACTTGACGCGCACACAGAGCCTGCCAAGGCTCCCCGGGAAGGCGAGAGGCGTAGTGGCGGCGAAGTGTGCAGAGGGGTCGCTGCTTTGCACAGGAGGCAGGAGATGGCACGAAGCAAATCATTCGTCGGTCTCTTGGCCGTGATGCTGCTGGCCATGCTCGGCGGAGTCGGGCCGGAGAGCGGCGTCGGGCTGGAAAGC
>CBFDBV010000458.1:0-3926 GCA_965603135.1 uncultured bacterium | reverse complement strand
AGCAGATCAGCAGCACCATAGAGCAGTTGGAGCAGGAGGTAGCTGAGAAGCAAGCCGAGAACGAGGACCTGCAGAAGAGCAAGGCGGACCCGAAGAGGATAGCCGCCAACCTCAAGAGCTTTGGGGACATCTATGAGGGGTTGGAGGCAGGGGACAGGCAGCTCTTGGTCGGGCTCATGGTGAAGCGCATACGAATAGCTCCAACCCGAATTGAGTTGGAGCTCTATGACCACTCACCCATCATCGAGGACTGGAGCAAGGGCGAGAAGGAGGGGTGGTTCCGTACGAGATTGAGTTGGCTCTCCAGTCCAATGTCCAGCGGAACCACTATTTGGGTCGGTGTATATGTCGATGTATGGGGTTTTGAGGGGTCTATAAGCCGGACTTGGGAAGGAATGGTGAGGATGGCTGTAATGGCGCGAGTTGGGCTGGTCATACTGATGATGGTGTCGTTACTGCAGTTCTGTCGTGCACCGAGCAGATACCCAGCCTTGCGCCTCCGTCCCCAGAAGACCTGATGATTGCCACATGTCCATGGGTTCGGGTATTCCAGCCTCTGAAGTCCGTCTCGGCACAGGTTCTCAGGAGGGACAAGTAGGTCTGATCGGTAACCCCGATCTTCTTGGCCGCCTGGCCGATCGTCGCTCCGTTGGCGATCTCCACCTCTGCCTGCCTGAGCTTGTTGATGATCTGCTCCGGCGTGTGCCGTCTACTGCTCATTTCACTGCCTCCCTATCGCGTCCAGGTGCTCCCAATACCAACATAACACCTGGACCGATTATTGGGGGGCAGTACACCGTGGCCTGGCGCCCGGCTGAGCGGCGGCGTATGCGTGGGGTGGCGTCTACGAGACGCACCTGAAGGTGTCAGGATAAGGCGCGGCAACGGCATACCGCAGCGACGCGGGATACGACAGAAACGGAAGGGACGGCGAACGGCAACGGCAAACCGCGGAGACGCAGAGAGCGCAGAGGGACGCAGAGAACGACAACGGCAGGGGGACGGCAACGGCATCAGGGCTCGATGCGGCGCATCACCACGTTGTCCAGATACATCTCCGCGGGCTCGGTGCCGTTGCTGACGAAGCCCAGCCATAGGATGCGGCTGAACTCGGGGTCGCAGGGCAGGTCGGTCCCCTCGAACAGCACCTCGCCGGCCTGGTTGGTGATGCGCAGGTCCCACAGCGCGTCCGCGAGCGCGCCCAGCCCGTCGGCGATCTCGAAGTGCAGCCACTCCTCGGCGGGCAAGAAGGTGTCCGAGGGACGCCTGTTCTGGAACAGCAGATGCCCGTCCTTCTCGATGTACAGGCATGGCCCCACCTTGGCGTAGCCCGGGGTGTGGCGCCACTCGGTCCACAGCATGGCCCCGGGCTCGCGGTACAGGTCGAAGGTCATGCGCAGACGCATGTCGCCCACCAGCCCGGGCGAGTAGTAGAAGTGAGGCAGGTGGTAGGTCAGACCGGCGGCGTCCACGAAGCGCAGGCTGTTGGGCGGAGAGAGGCTGCGCCGGTCGCTGATCTCCAGGTACGCACCCCCCTTGACGTCCTCGATCACCGCCGCCATGGCAGGCTTCTGGCCCGGCAGGCCGTCGTCGAAGTCGTCCTCGACCAGTAACATGCCCGGAGCGCGCTCGTTGGACGAGAGCGGCTCCAACTTGTAGCGGTCCGGCAGCGAGGTCCACTCCTCATCCCCGTACAGCCCGACGCCGGTCATGTCTATGGGCCGGAAGCCCAGCGCCAGGGCTGGCGAGTCGGGCTGCAGGCGGAAGTCCCGTGCCTCGGCGTCCACGAACAGCGGGTCGGCCACGCGCGAGTGCGGGTCCATGCGCGGGGTGTACCAGATGTCCTTGATGCCCTGCTTCTCGCGCCACTCCTCCCAGGTGAAGCTGAGGAAAAGCGGCTCCTGCCCGTCGGCGCGCCAGTACACGTTGTAGTCGATGATCTTGTTGTAGCTCTGCCACTGGGGGACGAAGGCGAAGGGCGTGCCATCGCCGTCGAGGTAGACGATGTTGTACTCGAAGATGTTTGTGCGCTCGGAGTCGATGCCCAGACCGAAGCCGCAGAAGGCCGAGATGTTGTTGAGGACGGTGATACATGAGGTGCCGTGCTGGATGCGGATGCCGCCGGAGCCGCAGTCGTGGCAGATGTTGTTCTCGCACAGCAGCCCGGAGCTGCCGCCGTCAATGTAGATGCCGTGGCCGACAGGATCGGGCTGCATGCCGATGTCATGCACCAGGTTGCCGCGGATGACCGAGCCCGGCGTCAGGCCGAGGCTGTAGATGCCGCCACCATCGTGGAGCAGGCGCATGACGTGGTGCACGTGGTTGTGCTCGACGATGTTCTCGCGGGTCCCCGAGCGCACAATGCTCCAGGTCCAGCCCAGCGAGATACCGGTGTAGCGCAGGTCGGTGATCTCGTTGTGGGAGAAGGTGTTGCTGCGCCCGTAGGCCATGTAGATGCCGGTGGCGCCAGGGTGGATGTGGCCGCCGTCGTGGATGAAGTTGTTGTCCACCAGGTTGTGATGGGCGAGCCGGTCGAAGACCGACGGGCGGTCGCTAGTGCCGATGCGAACCCCGCCGCCGCCGAGGTCGTGCAGATGGTTGTGCTGGATGGTATTGCCCGAGCAGTCCATGCCAAAGCCGATGCCGTACCGGCCCACATGTGCGACCTCGCACCCGACAACCGCGCAACTGCGAGCCGCGTGGAACTCGAGGGCCGCGCCCAGGCCGCTGGCGGCCTGCGGCATCGAGAAGCCCTCGGGCGGCAGGACCCAGGCCGCGTGCTGGAAGGACAGGCCCTCGAAGCGCACGTGCTCAACGTAGCGCCCCTCATCCGGCGCGCCCTCGGCGATGATCAGGCGCTCCAGCGCAGGCACGATGACCTCCGCTGCGCCCAAGTCCTCGTCGCCGAAGGGAATGATGCGCAGCTCGCCGGTGGCGCGGTCGAGCTGCCACTCGCCGGGGGCGTCGCAGGCGCCGGGGTGGTTCTGGACGATGTACGGACAGGTGGACATGCCCGGCTTGGGAAGCTCCCAGACCGCCGGGCCTCCCAGCGTGACGATATGCGTGTCCGGATCCACCGACTTGAGGGGGAAGCTGCCCGCGTTCCAACTGAAGTAGATGCGCAGCTCGACGTCAGGCAGGTTCGGCCACGGCTCGAGGTCATCGCCGCGGTAGACGAAGCGGTCCTTCGCGGTGCCCGACCCGCCCTCGGGGGGAACGCCGCGCACGATGAAGTACGTCCCCTCGTTGGGCGAACGCGCGGGGATGTAGCGCCGCCCGTCCACGAATAGCTGGCGGAAGACCCAGGCGTGGTCGGCCGCCCCCTCGACGGTGGTCGACCAGGATCCGTCCGCGTTGCGCTGCAGGCCGGTGATCCGGCGCCCGCCCGACAGCACCGGGCGCTCGCCCTCCGCCGCGGCATAGGTGATGGGCGCTGACGGGGTTACCGAGTCCTCCGGGGTGAGAATCAGCGGCTCATCGAGCTGGTGCACACCGCCGTGGATGACCACCCGCATGCCACCCTCGGGTAGGCCGGCTCCCTGCTTCATGCCGCGGATCTCGTCGCGGGCGCGGGTGAGCGTGCGGAAGGGCGCCTGCTCGCCGCCGGCCCCGTCGTCGCTTCCATCAGGCGCCACGTGCAGGACGGCCTCGGCGGCGAGACAGGCGGCGGGCAGCAGGAGCAGTGCACAAGCGATGAGCGTGATGGGGGCGGAAAAGACTCGTGTCATGCCGAGTCGACCTCCGGGCGCGGCGGCGTTGTCGTTGAGGTGCAGTCTACAGCACCTCCCCGCGGTGTCAAGACGAGGTATGCCGACGGCAAACCGGAGAGACGCACAGACGCACAGAGCGCAGAGATACGCAGGTGCTCGTCGAGCGCTGGCGAAGGCATTACAGCACGGTGCGGCCCCACAGCTCCCTGGGCTACC
>CBFDBV010000457.1:0-3927 GCA_965603135.1 uncultured bacterium | reverse complement strand
TGGACTGGCTGGGGCGGACCTGGCCGGTGGACCGCAGCCGCATATCCGTCGCCGGCAACGGCCTGTTGGCCGGCAGCGGCGCATTGCACCTGGGCCTGACCCACCACCAGATGGGGGATGCCCCCACGCGGCACACCGCGGGTGGGGGGGGCCGGGCACCCCCCCGCCCCCGCGGCGCGCCGCGCCGCCGCCGTTGCCGTTACGCCCCGCGTTACCCTCCGGACTGCGTAGCGGGCCCTTCGGGCCAGGGGCCGGTCAGGAGACCGGCCCCTCCGCACGGCCTGCGGCTACGCGGGTCTGAGGTACCGCCCGCCTCCGTAGCTGCCCCGGCCGTAGAGCGCGTAGCGGAAGTCCTGCTCCTCGGTCCAGTCGTAGCGGTTGCACCCCACGGGCTTGCTTCGCAGCAGCATCTGCCGCGAGGGGAGCCGATGCACGGCGAGACTGCCGCTCGGCTGCCCCGGGCGCACGCTGGTGTCAATGAGTTCGCGCGCAACGCTGACGTCCATCGGTGTCACTCCTCCGAGCGGACTACTCTCCGTGCGCCCCGATCCATTTCGCCGTGACCTCGGTGATGGCCCGGCTGCGGCGACCTTTGCGCACGGTGTGCGCCAGCGAGCTGATGCGGTACTTCTGCCCATCCGCGCCCACGGTCTCCCCGCCGCGAACCAGTATCACCTGCCCGATGCGCATTGCCGGCAGCAGCGGCGTCACGATCGCGATGTGCTCGGGCCGCTGCGACAGCTCCGCGAAGCGGTCCTGGCACAGGCGGTTGACCAGGTCCTGGCTGATGTAACTCTCCAGCGCCTCCACGTGCATCTTGCGCCAGCCCACGTAACGGTCGCTGGCCGGGTCATACAGCGAGGCCGGATCGTAGGCGACGGCCTCGACCGGCCTGCCATCGGCCCCGACGCCGCACACGGCCACGTAGTTGGCGAAGTCGCGCGCCGACAGCGTCCGCCTCGGCCGCGAGAGCCGCAGTATCTCGCCCGGCTCGGAGGGATCGTCGGCGGCCGCCCCTCGCGTGTACAGCTCCCAGGCAACGGTCGTCGGGCAGGCGCCCTCCGCGCCGCCGTCGTGCTGCGTGACATCCGCCGCGGTGCGCTTGGTGCGGCAGAAGCGGCAGGCCTTCACTAACCGCCCGGCCTCATCGAAGAAGATGCCCGCGTTGAAATCGAACTTCGCGACCTCCAGCAGGAACTCCAGCCAGCTCCTCCCCGGCTCCGGGTACCACAGTGGCCCTTCGGGCTGGCCCAGGCTCAATCGCGTGCCCGTGTCCTCCAGGTCCTGCTCGCTGCGGTCGAAGCCGCAGCGGTCCAGCACCCACGCGAACGCGTCCTTGACCTTCCAGCCGTCGAAGACCGGGCAGCGGCCGTCGGCCTTCTCATCGCGCAGCCGCACCGTCGGGTCCAGCAGCGCCAGCTCAAGCTGCCCCTTCCCGCCGGGAAGCACGGTCGGCGGCGGCTCCACGATGTGCCCGGTGAAGGTCTGCGTAAGCTCCGGGGAGCCCTCGGACATCTTCCAGCCGAGCTTGACGCTGATGCGCCGGTACTCTTCCAGGTCGCCGTATTGACCGAGCTGATTGTCCAGCTCCAGGTCGTAGGCAGCCGCCTGGAGCTTGTGCGGATGATCCCCGCGCAGGGCGATCACGTCGGAGGCGATCCCCGCCAAGCCGGGCTCCCCGTTGTCGGCGATCTGCGCATACTGCCCCATCTGCACCGCGTAGAGCTGGGGCGAGACGCAGGTGCGGAAGTCCACCGGCTCGCCGGTCTCCGGGTCCTCGCCGACCTCGGTCTCCTCGTGAACGTAGGGCTCGATGGTCGCGCGCCAGGCTCGTTGGGACGCGGTCAGGTCCGTGCGCTCGGCGGTGGTGTCCTCGACGCTCACCTTCCTCAGCTCATTCAAGTCGTCGTCCACGACCGGCAGGTGCCGGATGTTGAGCAGCAGCTCGCCCGTGGAGTCCTCCGTGTCATAGCCCGCCTCAACGGGCGCGCTGTCTATCTGCGCCGTCGGCATCGCGATGGGAAAAAGCGAGAACATCCACTGCCCCGCGTTGTGCCAGAGAGTGACCTTCCCCTTTGGCACGTGGATGGTGTATCCGGGCACCTCGTAGACCCAGACATCCTCGCGGAAGCCGTCGGTGGAGACCACGATGCGCCCGCGCAGCACCGCCACCCACAGCAGGAGCCTCTGCCCGGCGGCGAAGCCCTCCAGCGTCGGCAACTGGATGCAGCGCTCGGACTCGGTCACGCGCCGCCAGCCGTCCTCGCCTTTGTGCATCAGATACAGCGTGCCCGCGTAGGGCAGCACGATCGCCCAGGTCTCCTCCTCGCCTATGCCGAAGTGAATCTCCGTGTACGGCGGGCACGCGGGCCAGTCGTGCTCCGGCGAGGGCTCGGCCCGGTAGATCGAGACGCAGAAGACCGGGTTGGTCGGCAGGTCGAAGTTGCTGGTCATCCCCGTGGACTTGTTGGGCGAGCCGTCGGACTGATAGAGCTTCACCTCGTTAGGCAGGCCCAGGCCTTTCAGTTGCTGCCAGGTGCCCCCGAGCGGCGTGAAGTGCCCCAGGCCGACGGCCTGCGACAGGTCCAGGAAGGGCCTGGCTACGACGCTGTTCAGGTCGCCCTCGGCCACGGTCATCGCTGCGGAGTACCGGGCGGCGCTGCCAACTGCCGGCTGGCCCTGCCAGTCCACGAAGTTGGAGTACGCGCCACCGGTCTTGCTCAGCTCAGCCACCAGGTCGGTGCGCGCGAAGCCGTCGTACTTGACCTGGTAGCGCTGTCCGGGCTGCATCAGGTCAACTTCCGCGACCGGCGTCACTCTCGTCGCCATGCTTAGTACCTCACACAGCAGGGGCGGCGCCCTGTCGTCCCACAAGAATGGGACGGGCGCCGCCCCTGCGATCTTGCGTTCTCCCTCCAGGGCGAAGACCTCGGAGAGTGGCTTGGCTGTTATGTCGAGCGCTTCACAGGCGAAGCCGTACACCTGCTACGCTCCTGTTGACCCCTGCCCGATCCTCTGGTAAAATGTCAGCATATATCGCAGCACGGAATGGAGGTTCAACGTTGAGTCAAGATGAGCAGTCTCAGGCCTCAGACACGAATCCGGACCGCGCGCAGCCCGAGCCCAGCCCCCAGTCGGGAGACACACCTGGTGAGACTCCGCCTGCTGGAGGAGGCGATCCGCCCCCAGCGCCCCCAACCTCTGACCCGGCCGCGCAAACAACACCACAGGTTGTTGTCAAGGCCCTAAACCCGGCGCTGGAGACGTCGCCCCAGACCATCAGTGCGACCGATCCCGGGCCCCCCAAAGGGGAGCTATTTGAAGGGACAGTCCCGCAGCAAGCCGATCACGATGGCACCGACGCAGGGCACGAGCAGTAGCCAAGCGCCCCAGGCAAATGCTCCAAAGGCCTTGCGTACGAGCTTGCCTTTCTCCCGTGCCACTATGCGGCCAGCTTCACAGGCGGCCCACGTTTGGAGTGCGAAACGGATGGGCGCCTCGCCCTGCGCGTAATCCTCGGCGTACCGCAGTGCATCTTTGGTGTTCGCAGGATACTTCTGCAGCGCTGGGGCTCGGGCACGCACGGCAGCCGAGATGGCGAGGAGCGACGCCACCAGCGTAGGCAAGACCAAGAAACCAACGACCCAGTACACCGTCGCCGCTTGGTACGCGAAGGTCACAGCTGAGATGCCGGCAAATGCCCCAACGTAAGTGATTATGCTGTCAGCCTTGCCCTCGACAGTCTCTACAGCTCGCTGAATCTGCTCGAACTGTGTGTTTGCGTGAGTTACGACCCAGCCATACTCCTTATCCTCGGGTGGTTTGTGCGTCTGTGCGAACTCCAATGCCGTGGTGTACGCACAGTCGCCCTCCACAAGTTCCTCCAACCAAGAGTCCGTCCCCGATTCCCTTGCCATGGGCTTGCAC
>CBFDBV010000456.1:0-3940 GCA_965603135.1 uncultured bacterium | reverse complement strand
AGCAGACTCGGCTCCCCGTGCACTTCCTCGACAAGCCTCTCGACCGCCTCGATCTCCTCGCCGGTGCCGCTGGCCATTATCCAGCACGCGCCCTCGGCGCCGAGAACGCCGCCGGCAGCCATCTGCACGGTGCGGGCGCCGGTCAGCAGAGCGACGGCCTCCAGCTCCGTCACTATCTCGGCGGGCATCACCCAGAGCGAGGGGCTGCTGGCGGCCAGCTCGGCGGCCCGCGTGAGCGCCGCCGAAGTCTCGAGCAGATTGCCCGCCACCTGCTTCTCCAGGCCCACGGGACAGACGAAGTGCATCTGCCGCCCGTGCACGCTGCCCAGAAACTTGCCCACTGTCCCACCGGTAGGATGGCCCACGAGGTGGCCGACAAGGCCCCGCTCGTGGTCCAGGGCGTTGGCGCCCTTGATGACCACGTCGCCCGCGGCCATCTCCTCCAGACCGGCCTCCAGGTCCATTCCCTCCACGACCTTGCCGTCGCGGAACACGGCCTCCGGGAGATTCCCGGCGAACAGCTTCGCCCGCTCGGGATGGCCGCTGGGCAGCGTCTTGCCCAGGCAGTAGGCCATCCGCTCAACCCCCTCGCCCAGCAGCTCCTCCAGCACGTAGGCGGTGGTTGTGCCCTTGGTCACGGCCACCATCCCGCTCTTCATCGCCGCTTTCACGCACGGTAGCTGCGCCGCGCCCCTGGCGATCAGCCGCTTACCCTCGGCCACGGTCAGCGAGAAGCTGGCGTAGGCGGTCTCCTGGGTCATTCTGTCCAGTCACCCGTTCCTGCCTGCTGGCACACGGAGTCGTCCGGGGTATTGCCATGTCCGACCAAAAGCCGCCGCAACGAGGGCGACGGCTGTTGTCACAGGAGCTGTCGCTATATGTGCCTGCCGTCGCACCTACGTCCGCTCAGTGGCTTCATTTCTCCGCGGTAAGTCCTGCAATCGCTCGTCCACCAGCCAGCGCATAGGGCTACTCCAGCACCATGACGCGCTCGCTGGCCACCGTCTCGGCAGCGTACGCCAACGCTCCCCGCACTTGCTCCTCGGTGACGCGGTACTACTCGCACACTTCCTCCACAGTCATGCCGCCCGCCAGCGAACCCACTATGATCTGCACAAGCACACGGGTTCCCCTGATGACAGGCCTTGCGCCCTGGATCTCAGGATCTACGGCAATCTGCTCGCGCCAACCCATTCGTCTCGCCTACCGCCATCTGCCAGGAGTATATCAGCAATGCGAGGCATTGACAAGACAGCCGCTCGCGGTGCTGCCCAGGGGCCGGACCTCGCCGTCAAGGCTCCGTACACGCGGGCGGCACGCCCCAGAGAGGAGGCGTGCCGCCATGGTTCCCCCCACCCTGCGACCGCAAGCGGTCGCTTCCCACCGCCACAGCCCCACCCTCCCAGCTCAACTGTCAGCTATGCACTGCAAGTGCGCCGCGGTGTCATAGACGAACTGCTCGGGGAACTGCGGGTAGCGCCTCAGCTCGGCGGTGAGCCAGCGGTCGTAGCCCACGCCGCGCAGGGCGTTCATCACGCGCGGGTAGTCAACGCTGCCGGTCAGCAGGGCCACGAACTGCCGCGTGCTCACGTCGAAGTCCTTGATGTGCACGCGCACGATCCGCTCGGCAAGCGTCTCCACCCAGTGGCGCGGGTAGCCGTAGAGCAGGATGTTGCCCACATCGAAGTACGCCTTGACCTGCTCGCTTTCGAAGCCGTCAATGAAGTCGCGCATCTCCAGCGGACTGAGCAGGAACTTGTTCCAGACGTTCTCGAGCGCCATCATGATGCCCAGGTCCTCGGCAATCGGCAGCAGCTCGCGGATGCTCTTCTGCGACAGCTCGTAGGCCGCGGCGTAGGAGCACTCCTCGTCAACCACGCCCGGCACCACCAGCACCACCTCCGCGCCCGCCCAGCTCGCCACTTGCAGCCCGTGCTCGATGCCCTTGACGCCCGCCACGCGCACCGCCTCGTCAGTGCTGGAGAGCGGGAGCTTCCAGTGCGTGCCGCCCATCACCGAGTGTACCTCAAGGCCCACCTCATCGGCTGCGGCGCAGGTGTCCTCGGTCTCCGCCTGCGTCTCGAACGAGGGTATCTCGACCCCGTCCAGGCCGGCGTCCTTAGCCAGGGCCAGCTTTTCGCGTGCGGACATCTCCTGGGGCAGGGAGCTGTAACAGATCGCCTTCTTCACTTGTTGGCCTCCTTGGCTCTTGGTCTGCTCGTCCCGCCGCGCGCAAGCGCGCAGTTCCCGCCGCCACAGCTTCGCCCGCCGGGGCGGGACGGCATAGAGTGACGGTCTCTTCGCGCAGCAAGGAGAATACCCCTCCCTCGTCGAAGAGGTTTTCATGGGGCGAGGGAAAGACGACGGAGGTGAGCGACTTGAAGCTATGCGGACATACGATGGGCACACCGGAGATGGACATCTACCAGGCGATGGACTTCTTCGCCGAGATCGGGCTTGAGGGCATCGAGGTGCGCTGCGCCGAGAACGGCCAGATGCACCTGGAGACGATCACGGACGATGAGGTGGCGCGCATCCGGGAGCACGCGCAGAAGGCCGGCATCGCCTTCGCCTGCCTGACGCCGTACTACCGCGACTTTATGACGCCCGACGCGGCCGAGAGCACCCTCGCCGACTATGAGCTGGCCTGCCGGATAGCGCAGGAGCTTGACTGCCCCACGGTGCGCGCCATCTCGGGCACCTGGCCGCAGGAGGGCGGGGCTGTGGCGGCGGGGAGCGACCGCTTGCTGTCGCCGGGCGGGGCTGTGGCGGTGGGAAGCGACCGCTTGCTGTCGCCGGGCGGGGCTGTGGCGGCGGGGAGCGACCGCTTGCTGTCGCCGGGCCACGAGCGCGCGGAGGTCTTCGAGAAGACGGCGGCCGGGCTCAGGCTTGCCGCGGACCTGGCTGCCGACCACGGGGTTCGGCTGGCGGTCGAGACGCACCGCGGGCAACTCGCCTTCAGCGCGGCGGAGACCGTCGAGTTCGTCGAGGCGGTGAATCATCCGGCGCTGGGCGTGCTCTGGGACCACTACTGGGTGCACGTGGCCGGGCAGGAGGACGCGCAGGAGGCCCTGGAGCTGCTCGCCCCGCACCTGGTGCACGTGCACGCCAAGAACATCCGCTTCCACGAGGACGGCAGCCACGAGACGGTGTTGCTGGATGAGGGGGAGTTGGACTGGTGCGAGATCGTAGCGGGCCTGGCGAGCGTGGGTTATGACGGGTACATCTCGGACGAGTACGAGAAGTTCTGGAAGCCCGACCTGCCCGAGCCGGAGGTCGGCATGAAGCGCAACGCCGAGGTGCTGAGGGACTGCCTCGGGCGGCTGAGGTAACTGCCGGAGAGCTTGACTAACCCAAGGCCGGTGCACGCGACTCGGCTCCTGGGCTCTTCTGTGCACCGGGCCCGTCCCCTGGGAGCGCGGGGTCACTCGTCCTTTCCCGGCGCCCAGAAGCTCTCGTCGCCGAAGCGGGCAATGCGCTCCTCGGCAGGGATCGAGAGGCACTCGGCGAGCATGCCGTAAGCTGAGACTTGCAGTTTTCGGCTGCGCTCGCGGCCGGTGCCGGGGATGGCGATACTACGCACCACCTCAAGCGCCCACTCCGGGTCCGCAAGCACTAGCGCGGCCAGGATGTTGCGCCCGCAATCCTCGCGAGAGAGGTACGCTGTGATCCGCTCGACCGCCGGCTCCAGCAGATGCCGCGCTGCCTCGGTGTCCACCCACGCGACGCTCCGCGCCAGCCGCGCACGCACATAACCCGGGCTCTCGCACTTGTTCCAGTACGTGCCCATCGGCAACGGCACGAACTCGCGCTGGGACATCGCGCGCATTGCCAGGCCCTCGATGTCCGGGTAGCCGATCTGCTGCGCGATCCGGCCCAGACGCGCGAGGGCGGCGGCTTGCAGCCAACGGTAGCCACGCGGTACCTTCCCCTCGACCTC
>CBFDBV010000455.1:0-3953 GCA_965603135.1 uncultured bacterium | reverse complement strand
AGTCGAAGGAGGACTAACCATGTGGCTGAAGAGAGCGCTTTACCTGGTGTGCGGGTCTTGCCTGGTTGTGGCCGGCTTAGTGGTGCTGGGATGTGGTGGTGGAGGCGCCCCGCCTCCGGCCGCGGCGTACACTTACACGGACATCGGACTTGCAGCCGGATGGACCGAGAGCGTCGCCCGTGACGTCAATGACGCCGGGAAGGTCGTCGGCTGGGGCTCCATCTTCACCCAAGACGTAGCCTTCCTGTGGACGACTGCGGACGGGTTCACTCAACTGCTTCCGGCTGGCTGGACTGAGAGCCGTGCCTACGCCATCAACAACTCCGACCAGGTAGCTGGCTGGGGCGTCAGCCCAGCTGGCGAGCGTGCCTTCGTGTGGGATGCGATCAACGGCTTCACCGAGATCCTGCCCAACGGCTGGACGAGCAGCCGCGCCTACGACATCAACGCCGTTGGGCAAGTTGTGGGACAGGGCGCGACAACCGACTTCCGGACTCCTGGCTTCGTCTGGCGGGAGGCCGCCGGGGCCGGGCCTATCGAACTGTGGCGCAGTGATTGGAGCAACATCAAGCCACGAGCCATCAACGACGGAGGCTGGGTCGCGGGCTACTGCCTCACCCCGTCTCCCGAAGGTCCGCACGCCTTCCTGTGGGTTGCCGGCATCGCCCACGGCTTCACCGACGTGACCGCCCTTGCCGGCTGGGAGGAGATGTACGCCTACGACCTGAGCAACGACGGGAAGATGGTCGGCCGCCGCGAGACCAATGGCGGTGCAGCCCCGGAGGGGCCGGCCTTCGTGTGGGACTCGGGGGGAGGCTTTACTCAGATCGTCTTCCCCGGCCTGCCGGGCGCGGTCGCGCACGGCATCAACGAGGCGGGCCAGGTGGTGGGCTTCGGCCAGTTCAGCGCTCCGAGCGGCATCGCCGGCCGCGGGTTCGTCTGGACCGCTGCCGATGGGCTTGCGGAGGTGGGTGACCCGAGCTGGACGTACTGCGAAGCCTACGCCATCAACGAGGCGGGGCAGATCGTCGGACGCTTCTTCACCGCGACCGAGACCCACGCCTACCTGGCCACGCCGAACCCTTGACCACGGGCGTCCAGCGCCCACGACGCGCACAGAGAACGCACAAGCCCCCGCTATCGCAGCGGGGGCATTCTCTGTCGCGGTGGCTCTCTTGCGTAGCCCTGCGAAGGAGACCTGCGTCCGGGACGCGAACAGGACGCCATCCGCACGACCCGGAGAGAGGGTGACATCCGTGGAAGATCTCGGATACGGCATGATCGGCTGCGGGCGCATCGCCGGCCGGCACATGGCGGTAGCGGAAACCATCGAGGGCGCGCGACTCGTGGCGGTCGCCGACAGCAACTATGACAAGGCGAAGCATGTCGCCGAGCAGCGCGCGTCAGAGCCGACGGCCTACGGCGACTACCGGGAGTTGCTGGCGGATGATGCGGTTGACGTAGTCGTGAGCGCCGTGCCGACGCAGCTTCATCGTGAGGTCACGGTGGCCGCCGCCGAGGCCGGCAAGCACATCTACTGCGAGAAAGCGATGGCCGCCACGCCTCGGCAGTGCCGGGAGATGATCGCGGCTGCGCGAGAGCACGGCGTGAAGCTCGCCATCGGGCAGTCCACGCGCTTCCAGCCGCCATTCGCCCTGGCCCGCCGCGTGATAGGCAGTGGCGCTATTGGCGAGGTCTTTGCCATCAACGGTCGGTTCACCGCGGTCGCGGAGCCGCCCAGCCGGGGCGCGACCGACTCATGGCGCTACCGCGCAGGATCCGCCGGCAACGGCCATGTCATCAACTTCGGCTGCCACTACATAGACACCGCCCGCTTCCTCATGGGCCAGGACCCGGCATCGGTGAGCGCGTGCATCGCCAACCTCTTCAGCGAGGGCATGATCTACGAGGACCAGTTCGTCGTCACCTGTCGCTGCGACCGTGGCGGGATCATCTCCATCGCCCTGCACTCCCCGATGCAGCAGGTAAGCACACCCAACGAGGGCTTCACCATCTACGGGACCGAGGGGGTGCTCGAGGCCTGCCGCCGTCCCGATGGGATCACACTGGTGCGCGGCGGGCACGAGCCACAGCCGGTCGAGATGGACGACGACCTCACCCGTGCGGACGCCTTCCTGCGCCTCCACACGCAGTTCCGCGAGGCCATCGAGAATGACGGCGAGGTGCCGGTGACGGGCGAGGACGCCATGAAGAACGTCGAGTGGGGCCTGGCCGCCTATCTCTCGGCCGAGGGCCGCTGCTGGGTGGACCTGCCGCTGGGCCCCGAGCATGAGGACTTTGCCGGGCCCGTGTTAGCGAGCACCATCCCCGCGACACGCGAGTGAGGTCAAGTGAAGATCGCCACCTGGAACGTCAACTCCATCCGCGCGCGGGTCGAGGCCGTCCTGGCCTTCCTGGCCGACCAGCAGCCAGATGTACTCTGTATGCAGGAGACGAAGGTCGTGGACGAGGACTTCCCGCGCGAGCCCTTCGAGCGGGCGGGCTACGAGTGCGGCTTCAGCGGCGAGAAGTCGTACAACGGGGTCGCGATCCTCAGCCGCCTGCCGATGAAGGATGTCCGCGCTGGCTTTGATGCGGGCCAGCCGACCGACGCCTCGCGCCTCATCCTTGCCACCGTGGGCCGCATCCCCATCGTCAACACCTACGTCCCCCAGGGCCGCGAGCCGGACTCGGAGCACTTCCGCTACAAGCTCGACTGGTTCCAGCGACTGCTGAGCTTCTTCGACCGCAACTTCACCCCGCGCCGGCGGCTCATCTGGGTCGGCGACCTGAACGTCGCGCCCGAGGACCGCGATGTCTACGATCCCAAGCGCCTGCGCGGGCATGTCTGCTTCCACCCGGATGCGCAGGCGGCGCTTGAGCGCGTGGTCGAGTGGGGCTTCGTGGACTGCTTCCGTATGCACGAGCACCGCGACGGCCAGTACACCTTCTACGACTACCGTATGCCCACCGCCCTTGAGACGAACCGCGGCTGGCGCGTGGACCACATCATGGCCACCAGGCCGCTGGCGAAGAAGTGCACTGCCGCGCACATTGACCTGACCCCGCGCCTCGGGAAGAAGCCCTCCGATCACACCCCGCTCATCGCCGAGTTCGACCTCTGAGGCTCGTGGCGTCCCGGCCGCTTCAGCCTTTTTTTTGCGTCTTGCAGGTCTTGCGGCCTGGGCGTGGGAGTGGTATAATAAGGCGTCGGCAGTCTAAGCGCACTGCCATTGAAAGGGTGAGTAGACATGCGCAAGGGATTCACACTGATCGAACTGCTGGTGGTCATAGCGATCATCGCCATCCTGGCGGCGATCCTGTTCCCGGTGTTCGCCCGCGCCCGCGAGAAGGCGCGGCAGACAAGCTGTCTGAGTAACATGAAGCAGCTCGCGACTGCGTGTCTGGCCTATGCCCAGGACTATGACGAGTGCCTCCCCATGGCCCGCTGGAACATCAGGGTCCCTGCGGACCCCACGTGGGTCGGCTACAATGTCTCCATCTCACCGTACGTGCAGAACACCCAAATATTCCGCTGCCCCAGCGACCCGACCCGGGCCTGCGCCTACGGCACCTGCTGCCACGACAGTTGGGGAGCTATGAAGTACCAGGACCCCGCACCTCTGGGAGACATCTATTATCCCTCCGAGCTTCACCTGCTCCTGTGCACCAACTCCGCATTCTGGCACATTCCCTGGGAGGTCTCCCCCAGCGGCTGCCACGATGGGCCCTGGGTCTTCCGACACAACGATGGCACCAACGTGGCCTACGTGGACGGGCACGCGAAGTGGATCAACGAGGGTACCGCGAGGGAGACCAAGCTCTGGCGGAACATCGAGTAACCCGGGGCCCCTGTCCCGGGTGTTGCCATGGCTCTCAGGCGGCGATTGCCCCGGCAAGCAACTGACGGTCCTACAGCGGCACCGGCGCGGCCGCAGCAATGCTTGCGGCCG
>CBFDBV010000454.1:0-3975 GCA_965603135.1 uncultured bacterium | reverse complement strand
GTGTGCGTGGCAATGACCATCACGACCACCTCCTGTCCTCAGACCATCATCAACTCCGACTTCCGACCACCGACTTCCGACTACGACAACGGCAGGCCCCCTTCGCTTCGCCCAGGGCGAGGCCTGCCGCCGCTCCGAGGTCGTCGTTTGCCGTTAGTCGGGTGTCGGATGTCGGTTCTCGGTCGTTCGCCGTCCCCCCTTTGCCCCTTGCCCGCCGTTCTACCATCTGAGGTCCTTCGGCGAGATCGGTTGGTCGTTCGCCTGGATCGAGTCTATCTGTCCGCTGCGCAGTCGGATCACCACGTCGGCCATCTGCGAGATGACCTCGTTGTGCGTGACCATCAGCACCGTCAGCCCGTCCTCGCGGTTGACCTCCTGTATGAGCTGCAGCACCAGCAGCCCGGTCTCGTAGTCGAGGTTGCCGGTGGGCTCGTCCGCCAGGAGCAGATACGGGCGCTTCACCAGCGCCCGCGCGATGGCCACGCGCTGCTGCTCGCCCCCGGAAAGCTCCGCCGGGTAGCTGGTGAGCCGGTCTACCAGGCCCACCCGCTCCAGGAGCGATGCCGCTATCTCTTCGTGGCCGGTGAGTTCCCCGACCAGCTCGACGTTCTCGAGGCCCGTCAGCGTCGGCACGAGATTGAAGAACTGGAAGACGAAGCCGACCTTCTGCCGGCGGTATTCGGTCAGTGCCGGCTCGACGAGCGAGGACACCTCCTGCCCGCCGACGGCGACGCGCCCGCGCGTCAGGGTGTCGAGGCCGCCTATGATGTTGAGCAGCGTCGTCTTTCCCGAGCCGCTGGGTCCGAGCAGCACGACGAGGTCGCCCTCGGCCACCTCGAACGACACACCCCGGAGCGCGTGCACGCGGACCTCGCCCATGAGGTATTCCTTCGCCACGTCCTGCGCGTGCACGGCGGCATCGGTCACTGCCCGTCCCCCTCGACCGCCCGCACGCGCGCGCCGTCGGAAAGCTCTTCCTTGCCTCCGACCACGACCAACTCCCCGTCCGTCAGTCCATCCACGATCTCCGCGCGCACGTAGTTGTTCGCCGCGACCTTGACCTCGGTGCGGTGGACGCGTCCGTCGCGCACTACGTAGACCCACCGCCCGCTCTCGTCCTCGATGATCGCGTCCGCCGGTATCAGCAGTGCATCCCTGGCAATGACAGCCTCCGCCTTCACGTCCACCTCCATCCCCAGCCGCAGCATCGGCTCAGCGGTGAGCAGGTCCACCCTCGTGCGCACCACCTTGCCGCTGGCGCCGAACTCGGTGCGCGGCACGGCGGTGGCCCCCACGCGGGTGATCTTTCCCGGGACGCTGCGTCCCAGGTATGAGGGCAGGAGGATCTCGACCCGTTGGCCCTCGCGCACCTTTCCCACGTCAATATCTTCGATGAGCGCCGTCACCCAGGTCTCATGCGGGTCCGCGACGGCGAAGACCGGCTGGCCGGGGAGAGCGGCGTCGCCCGGATCGGCGTACCGCCGGCTGACGACGCTATCGAAGGGCGCCTTGATGCTCTCGTGCTCGGTCAGGGTCGCAGGTTCAGTGGGGAGACCCGGGGCAGCGACGATCCGGCAGAGCAGGTCTCCGCGGCTGACCCAGTCGCCCTCCTCGCGGTAGACCTGGGCAACCCGGCCCTGGAGCGTGGGGGTTATCTCGGCGACGCGCCCCTCGACCTCGCCGGTGGCTATGACGCTGGCGGTCAGGTCGCCTCGCGCGGCGGCCGCCACCTCAACCTGCGGTGGGCGCAGCGACGCCACCACGACCAGCACAACCACCGCTGCTGCCGCGCCCGCCAGCCACCAGCCCCACCTCCGACGCTTGCGTTTCGGGCCTTCCTCCTGGCTCATCTGTCGTGCCTCCATAAGGGCGCCTTAACGCTCCTGCGAGTTATTCACGGAGTGCTTTGAGGTATCCTTCCTCGTGTGCCGTTCCGTTGGCGACCGGCCGCTGCTTGCGAATCTGACAGCGCCGGCCGTGAGGCCGGCGCGGTCCGAGGTGCGGCTGACGAGGGAGCACGGTAGCGGCGTCGGGCTGGCTGCAGGGCGAAGGAGATCTGCTGCCTACCGCAGCGGGAAGCTGACTTCCTTGCGCGGTACGATGCGCACCGGGCTCAGAATCCCCGAGGGCTTCGGCTCGTGCACCAGCAGATTCTGGAGCGAGTTCGCGACCCGGATCTCGATCTCATTCGTCGGCCCGGAGATCGCGCCGGTGATCTCGACCGACCAGGGCTCCCAGGCTCTGACCCCGCAGCGCTTCCCGTTCACGATGACCTCGAAGAGGTCCCCGGGCTGGTCCATCTCCAGGAAGAGGCGACACTTGCGCAGCGTCGGGCTCACGCGCACCGTCTGCCGGTAGATGCCGATGCCCGAGTAGAACGGATAGCCCTGCTTGTCCCAGGCCCCGGTCCGCAGCGTGCCCGGCTCTTTGCCGATGCGTGGAGTGCGCCCGCCGCCCGTGACCGCGAAGCGGCCGACGACGATCACCGGATGGCCGAGGTTTGGGGTCTCGTAGAGCGCACCGGCGGTTCGTATCTCCACCTCGTTCTTGCCCTTTGCCAGGAGCCCGTCCAGCGGCGCCTCGTAGATGTAATGATCCAGGTACTCGCCCGGCTCGAAGCCTGCCACGCCGGCGGCGCCGCGTGCGCCGGACGAGTGCGCGATCTGCTCCCCGTTGACCAGCACGCGGAAGTTGACCACCGTGCTGCGCTCCCACGCCTTGTCCACCGCCAGGCCGTCCAGCAGTAGGCGCGCCTCCTCGGGAACTACGTCGGCGTTGAAGGCAGCGCGGTAGATGTGCTCGTTGGCATCTGAGTCAACGCCGGTGACACCGTAGCTCATCGTGTACTGCCAGCTCGCCAGCGGGAGTGCGTTGGGCTTCTCGGTCTCGAACTGCCACTTGTCGGCCAGCACGAGCGCCTCGGGCATAGCGCGCACCGAGGCCTGCACACGCCTGGGGCAGTCATCGTGCGAGCCGACCGTGATCGAGTACGTGCCCGGCTCACTCGCCAGGCCCACCGCGCGCCGACTGTCGCAGGACTCGATGGGCAGGTCGGCCGCGATCACCGCTGTCGAAGGACACGCGGCCTCGGGATCAATGCACAGTAGCGTAGCCTCGGTCGGAGCCAGGTGCAGCGGGACATCGAGCCGCGTGGTGTCGCCGTGGGCGACGGTCAGCGGAGCGGCCTCGCCGCTCTCGGCGTCCCAGCGTGTGACCTCGCCGGTCACGCCCAGGGTCACGGTGAAGTCGTAGGCGGCCTCGCGCGAGGTGTTCTGCAGCAGCAGGAAGTGCTGTCCCTCGCGTGTGTAGTGCAGATGAACGACGTCTTCGACGATATTGCCCTCGGCATCACGCAGGCTAACGTCCGGTTCGATAGCGGCGAAGATCGCCTCAGCGAAGGCCTCGATGACATCATCATCGTCCGCCTCGTTGGGATAGCCCACGAGCGCGCCGCCGCGCCAGCCGGACGCCAGGTCCCCGCCAACAACCGGCTCGGAGGAACCGGCGACAGCCTTGCTCAGCTCGTAGTCATCGCCGAACATCGTCTCGAAGATGTCCGCCACGTCGCTGTCCTCGCCCTGCTCCACCGACTTGCTCGGCAGTTCACCGATGGCGATGATGCGGCCGCCGTTGTCCACGAACTCACGCAGGGCCTCGGCGGTCTCCCGCGACACGGTGGTGCAGGCGGGCATTGCCAGGATCCTGAAGCGCTCGGCGACCTCGTCGCTGCCCGGCAGCTTCACGCCGATGGTGCCGTCGCTCAGGTCCGCGCGCTGGAGCATCTCCTCGGAGACGTAGTCGAAGTCGCAGTTGATCTTCAGCAGCAGCCGGCCCAGGCGGCCGAAGCTGCGGCGGAGTTGCTCGGCCTTGTCGTTGCTCTCGGGGTCCATCTCGGACCAGAAGGACTTCACGGGGTAGAAGTGAGCGACATCGGCGATGTGCCTGCCATCGCGGAACACAGCCGACAACCGCCCC
>CBFDBV010000453.1:0-3994 GCA_965603135.1 uncultured bacterium | reverse complement strand
CCCTGAGCGATGAGGTCAGGCACAGCGGGGAGCGCTCCATGCGCATCACCGCTCTGCCGGAGCACGGCAGCCGCGCATGTGTGTTGCAGGTTACGCAACCCGTGCCGGTGGCGCCTGCCTATCAGCTGTCCTTGTTCATTCGCGGCGAGGGGCAAGCGACCGGCATTCTCCGCTTCCGCTACCAAAATGCGCAGGGCGAGGACGCCGACTTCACGCATCACTTCAACATCGAAGAGGTGTCTGTGGACGAGTGGCGCGAGAAGAGCTTCGAGTTCCCGATCAGCAAGGACCTCGCCCAACTGCTGGAGACGCGCATCGAGATCATCCTGTACCAGCGCGGAACGGGTGACATCTACTACGATGATGTGAGTCTTGAGGCATTGAGGGAGTGGACGCCGAGGATGGACGCGGCGCCGCAGCCGTTGCAGACGCCTCGCAGGCCAGAGGACGGCAGGTCCGTCCTGCAGAACCCGCCTGACTTCACGTGGAATCCGGCGGCGACGGCAGAGACGTACGAGCTTCAACTCTGCCCGGATGAGGCGTTTCGCGAGGGCACGATCACCGTGGACGATCTGCCTTACAACTGCTACAGCCACAGCCGGGTCCTTCAGCGGGTCACCTGGCACTGGCGGTATCGCTTTGTGGACATGTCGGGCGCTGCCTCCGAGTGGTCGTCCGCGTGGCGCTTCGAGGTTGACCCCGACGCCTTCGAGTTCCCCGTCCCATCGCCGGAAGACCTCCTGGACAGGATCCCGCTCGATCATCCCCGCGTGTACGCGACGGCCGCCAGCCTCGACGAGTTCCGCGCCCCCCTGGCGGCCGAGCGCACCGAGTGGTGGGAGACCTTCAGTCAGCGTCTGGAGAACTACCTGACGCAGGAGCTGCCTCAGGAGCCCGGCCCCGAGTACGACTTCTCCAAGCGTGAAGGGCGTCTGACGGCAGCGGACAAGAAGAAGATGGACGAACTGCGCGGCCTGGGCAGCCGCGCCACGGCGCCCATGTGGCGGCTGGCCTTCGGTTACCTGGTCAGCGGGCAGGAGAGATACGCAGCGGGCGCCGCCGAGCGGCTGATGGCGATGGCCGACTGGGACCCCGAGGGCACCACCGGCTACCGCAACCACGATCAGGTCTTCCGGGACATCGCCTGGAAGACGGCGTGCGCGTACGACTGGATCTGGGATGTGCTCACCCCCGAGCAGCGTGTCAAAGGCCTCAATGCGGTCGTGGCGCGCGGGCGCATCCTCTATCGCGACTTCAGGGAGGACAGCCGGCCGATCTACGAGTGGCCCTACGACTCACACGGCTGGACCTCAATGGGCCTCCTGGGCATCATTACCATCGCGCTCGCCCACGACTTCCCGGAAGCGGATGAGTGGCTCAAGTTTGTCGCCGCGACCTACACGCCGCTGTACCCGCCGTGGGGAGGCGAGGAGGGCGGCTGGTGCCAGGGCGTCAGCTACTGGAAGTACAGTTGCCACTACGCGGGCCTGTACTTCGACGCGCTCAAGTCGGCGACCGGCGTAGACATGTACGACAAGGCTTTCTGCCGCAACAATGGCTGGTACAAGCTCTACATGCACCCGCCCTGGTGCACGCGCGCTCACTTCGGCGATCAGAACCTCGGTGCCCCCAGCGGCTCCGATCGCAGCAACCTGCTCCTGTACGCCACCCGCTACAACGACCCTTACTTCGCATGGTACGCCGACCAGATCCCCGGCGCACGCGACACCGACGTCTACGGTTACTGGTGGTACGACTACGAGCTTCCCAGGCGGCCGCCCGCGGACCTGGTGCAGAGTCGCTACCAGGCTGATATTGGCTGGGTGGCAATGCACAGTGACCTCAGCGACCCCGACGACATAATGCTGATGTTCAAGTCCAGCCCCATGGGCTCGTACAATCACAGCCACGCCGACCAGAACCACTTCGTCATCTACGGCTTCGGCGAGCCGCTGCTGATCGATTCGGGCTACTACGACTGGTACATGTCGCCCCACGATGAGAGATGGACCAACCAGACCAGGGCTCACAACTCGGTCCTCGTCAACGGCGAGGGCCAGCCCATCAAGGATATCACCGCCAAGGGGCGCATCGCGGACTACTTCGCCTCGCCGGGCGGCGTCTACACCGTCGGCGACGCGACCGCGGCCTACAAGGGGAAGCTCAGTAGGTTCCTGCGGCACATCATCTACGTCCGGCCGAACGCCTTCCTCATCTACGACGACCTGGAGGCGCCGGAGCCGTCCACCTTCACCTGGTGCTGCCACGCCCTGGAAGAGATGCAGCTCGATGAGGGAAGCCGCCGCATCACCGTGACCAGGGGCGACGCGACGCTGGAGATCTTCTTCGCCATGCCCGAGACTGTCACCATGCGCCAGGACAACGACTTCGGCACCGATCCGCAGGGCCGCTATGCAGATCAGCCGAAGCAGTGGCACTGCTACGTGGAGAGCACCGAGAAGGCCACGACGCAGCAGTTCGTCGCCCTGATCCGTGTGCACAGATATGGGCCTGATGTGGAGTTCAGGGTCACTCAACCTGCGCAGGGAGAGGGGATCTTCGCCAACCTCATCCCATGTCTGGTCGCCGCGGTACCCACCGGAGGCAGCGAGGCATTGGCGGTACGCGGGCTCAAGTTCGACGGGCACCTGTTGGCCATGGGTGGCGACGAGGGCCCAGAGATCCTCGCAGTGGATGCCACCTATCTGGGTGAGCCGGGCGAAGCAAGAGTCGGCTTCCGGGCCACGCGACCCCTCACCCTCTGGGGTCGCTTCAGCCCGGCGATGACGCTCAGACAAGCGCAGGTCCGCGTCTCCGAGCCCACGCAGGTCACCTTCCCGCTCGGGGGTGACACCGACATTGTGAGGCTGGACGCCAGGGAGCTGCGTGAGGGAGAGTACTCCTACGACGCGGCGAAGTCCCTGCTGACCGTCAACCTGTCAACCGGCGAGCATGTGTTGCAGGCCACCGAGGAGGCCGCCCGGGGCTTCGGGACCGTCAACATCACCGTCGGCGGCCAGCCAGCCGACCTGGCCCTGGAGACCCTCCACGGCTACGCCGGCGGACAGCTCCTCCACGGCACCCTTCCGGCCAAACCCGGACCTTACAGCCTCACGGCAACCCTCGGCGAGGGCCAACGCGCCACGATGAACCGCGAAGCCGTCAGCGGCGACCAGCCGCTGGTGTGGCTGAGCGAGACGAACTCGCTGGAGATCCGCTTCGAGCAACCCGGCGACATCGGCCTGGCCCTCAATCCTCTCGACTACGATCCCCAGCCGCGCGTGGCCCGGACGATCGAGGGCCTGCCCGACCACGAGGCCATCACATTCGAGGCGGAGACCTTCACCGCCCACGGCGGCGGCAACCCCAGCCGCTACAGCCACCGCACCTTCCTCTCAGGGGGCGTGGGCGTGGGCGAGTGGATCGTGCCGGGCATGTGGCTGGAGTGGCAGCTTCAGGTGCCGCAGGCCGGCGACTACCACTTCATCATTAAGGGCGCGACCCACGAGCCCCATGCCGACCGGCTCATCCTCCTTGACGGCAAGCCGCTGGGGGATGAGTTCTTGACCTATCGCTTCAAGTACACCGGCGGCTTCGGTGCCACGCCCGAGGAATGGAGGCATTTCTTGGTAATCGGGGACGGCGGTGAACCGCAGGTTCTCACCCTCAACGTTGGCGAGCACGCCCTCAGAATGATCTGCCTGACCAACCGCCTGAACCTGGACTACCTGGCGCTGGTGCCAGCGGACTAGCCAAACCAGACCTGGTAGGCGCGGAATCTCTCTCCGCCGAAGACGGCGGCGAGGCTCCACGCGCCTCCTGCCAACACGAAATGCCCCAGCACCAGCCCGATGGCAGCCGGGATGAGCCGCCGATACAGCCCCACCCCGCCGATGCGCACGGCCAGCGCCTTGATGATAGCCGCCAGCAACAGACCGCCCCAGGCGCGGTAGCCACGCGTGGTGCCGATGATGAAGCCCAGGTGGTGCAGCGG
>CBFDBV010000452.1:0-3998 GCA_965603135.1 uncultured bacterium | reverse complement strand
CGACCATCACCTGATGCTGGTCGTCGAGCCGGCGTAGGGCGGCCTATTGACAAGCCTTCTCGGGCACAGCGCGAGGATAGGCGCTGATAGGCCTGAGAGCCGCAGAGAGCCGCACGTGCAGGATCTGTCACGCGCGGAGTGTGCGGCTTCCGGGGTGTTGTCGGGCTGGAAGCTGAAAGCGCGCCGTGGCGCGCTTTCACCTGCGCCCGATCCCGCCCAGGCGGGATCAGGCGCAGGCCGACCTACGCGAATGGTCGGGGCTAGGCGACTGGCCGTCCGCCGTCAGTCCGAGGTCCGTGGTCCGAATCACAGATACCTCAGCATCAGGTCCCGGGTCTTGCGGACGCCCACCTTCTGGTCCTCGGAGCCCTCGAACTCGATGGACAGCACTGACTCATTCCCGGAGGCCGTGACGAGCTGCAGCACGCGCTCCATCGAGTACTCGTCATCCTCCCCGTCCTCCGTGAACTCGTGCGTCTTGGCGTGGAGGTGGTGGGCGAACGGGATGACCTTGGCCAGCTCGATGTAGCGGAACTCGATGGGCTTGAAGTTCCCGAAGTCCGGGCAGGTGCCGATGTAGTCCGGGTCGGTGCCCAGGACGACCTTCAGGATCGGGTTGGCCCACTTGCTCACCCCGCCGTGGTTCTCGATGGTGATCTTGATGTCCAGCTCCCGGGCGGTGGGCAGCAGCTCATTGAAGCCCTCGATGACGCGCTCGACGCCGACGGTCTCATCACGCTCCTCGTCGCCGGTGCCGCCGATGTTGGCGCGGATGACGGGCGCTCCCAGCGCGGCGGCGTTGTGCAGCCGCTCGCGGATGGTCTCGACGCTCTCCTCGCGCTCATCCTCATCGTCGCTGGCGAAGTTCCCGCCGCAGGTGAGGCACTGGATGTAGCAGCCGGCATCCGCCGCCGACTTCTTCACCGCTGCCAGGTAGTCGTCGTCCCACGACTCAAAGAACATGTCATTGTACTCGAGCGCGTTGATGTCCAGGTCGGCGTTGAACGCCGGGAACTCCAGCAGGTCCATCTCGCCCTCGCGCAGGTAGTTGCGCACACTGTAGGTGCAGTTGCCGATGATCATCGTCGGTCTCCTTTCCAATTGACGCGGACGGTTGTCGGCGCGCCTTTTCTCCCCGCGCGCTTGACCTCCTCCATCAGGCGGGAAAAAGGCCCCGCACACATCGCGCGGGGCCCGAGAGACTGCACTCACTGTCAGGTCGTCCGCCGCTACTGGTAGCCGGCCTGCTTGCCGCTCAGGCTGGCGACGTCTATGCGCAGGATAGTGGTGCGGGCCAGGGACTCGGCGGGGTACTCGCCGCCCTCGCCGCCATACTGGCCCATCAGGGCATCCAGGCCCCGGCGCTTCTCGTCCTCGCCCTCGACGAAGTGTACGGTGCCCTCACCGATGACGCTGCGGTAGCAGAACGAGCAGTCACAGGGCCGGTCCCCGCGGACCAGCTCCTCGTCCACGCTGATGGTGAAGCACACGTGCGGGAAATGGCGCAGGATGTCCAGCTTCCGGCCCTCCGGCGCGCAGTGCAGGTAGATGGACGTGCCGTCATAGCCATAGCTGAGCGGGAGGACGTAGGGACGCCCCTCATCAACCATGGCCAGGTAGAGCAGCCGGCCGCGGTGCAGGATGCTTCGGACGACGTCGGGCGAGGTGATCTCCCCTTCGGGTCGTCGCATCGGCTCGTCTCCTCCGCTACAGGCGCGACTGGTTCATCCCTGGAGCCGCGGGATCGCCCAGGAGCGCTCGTCGGGCTCTGTCTCCGGCATCACGTCCTTGATGAACAGCCCGACCGGCCGGGGGCCCAGGTCGCCCTCCTCCCGCTTGCGCACGGCGACCTCGCCCTTTTGCTCCTCGCTGTCGCCGACGATGAGCATATACGGGAGCTTCTCCATCTCGGCGCCGCGTATCTTGTGGTTCAGCGTGCCGCTGGAGAGGTCCACCTCCACGCGCAGGCCCGCTTCCTTCAGCTTCTCGGCGACCTGCTGCGCGTAGGCCTGATGCCGGTCGGCGACGGGCAGGATCTTGATCTGCACCGGCGCCACCCACATCGGGAACTCGCCCGCGCACTGCTCGATGAACGCGCCCAGGAAGCGCTCGATGCCCGCCAGCACCACGCGGTGCACCATCGCGGGCCGGTGCTCCTGGCCGTCGGCGCCCACGTAGGTCATATCGAAGCGCTCGGGCATATTGAAGTCGCACTGGATCGTGGGCCCCTGCCAGAGCCGCCCCAGGGCGTCCTTGAGCTTGATGTCTATCTTGGGCCCGTAGAACACGCCGGCACCGGGGTCCTCCTCGTAGGGCAGGTCGTTTGCCTCCAGCGCCGCCGCCAGCGCGGCGGTCGCGCGCTCCCAGACCTCATCCGAGCCCAGCGACTTCTCCGGCCGCGTGCTCAGGAAGACCTCGTACTCCGCGAAGCCGAAGACCCCGAGCATGTCCTGCGCGAACTCGATGACCCCGGTTATCTCGTCGGTGAGCTGCTCGGGCGTGCAGAAGATGTGCGCGTCATCCTGGGTGAAACCGCGCACGCGCAGCAGCCCGTGCAGCGTCCCCGAGCGCTCGTGCCGGTAGACGGTGCCCAGCTCGAAGTATCGGATGGGCAGGTCCCGGTAGCTGCGCGTCGCGCTGTTGTATATCATCACGTGGCCCGGGCAGTTCATCGGCTTGATGCCGTAGGACTGCCCCTCTATCTCGGTGTAGTACATCGGGTAGTCCTGCTGCGCGTGGCCGGAGATCTCCCAGACGTCGGACTTGACCAGGTGCGGAGTGACCACCAGCTCGTATCCGCGCTTGAGGTGCTGGTCGATGACGAACTCCTCGATGAGGTGACGCAGCATCGCCCCGCGCGGGTGGTAGTACACCAGCCCGGCGCCGGCCTCCTCGAAGAAGCTGAACAGCTCCAGCTCCCGCCCGAGCTTGCGGTGGTCTCGGCGCACGGCCTCCGCCGTGCGCTCCAGGTGGTCGTCGAGCATCTTCTGCTCGGGGTAGGCGGTCCCGTAGATGCGCTGGAGCATCTCGTTGCGCTCATCGCCGCGCCAGTAGGCCCCGGCCACCGAGAGCAGCTTGAAGGCCTTCAGCCGCCCGGTGCGGGGCAGATGCGGGCCGATGCACAGGTCCACGAAGCCGTCATGCTCGTAGGTCGAGACGATCTCGTCCTCGATGTCGTTGATCAGCGCGATCTTGTAGCGGTTCTGCTGCTGCTCGAAGAGTTCGAGCGCCTCGGGCTTGCCCATCTCGCGCCGCTCGAAGGGGACATCAGCCTCGATGATCTCGCGCATCCTCTCTTCGATGCGTTGCAGGTCTTCCTCGGTGAACGGCTCCCCCACTTCGAAGTCGTAGTAGAAGCCGTCGGCGATGGGCGGGCCGATGGTCGGCTTGGCGTCGGGGAAGAGCTGTGTCACCGCGTCCGCCATGACGTGCGAGGCGGAGTGCCAGTAGACGTGCTTGCCCTCCTCGCTGTCGAAGGTGAGCACCTCGAACTCGCAGTCCCCTTCGAGCGGCCGGGCGAGGTCGAACAGCTCGCCGTCAACCCTGGCGGCCATGGCGTCCTTTGCCAGCCGCGGCCCGATCTGCTCAGCGGCTTCAAGGGCCGTGGTGCCCGCTTCCACCTCCATTACAGATTTGTCGGGTAGAGTCAGCTTGATCTGGCTCATCTGTGCGACCTCCTTCCTGGGACCGCGACGCGGCCCCAGGAAGGAGGTCGCTCAGGAGTTGTGCTACGCACAACTCCATGCGACGGATCCACCATGGGTCCGCAGCGGCCGGGTGCTCTTGGCGATGCCCTCTGCCGTTGGCGTTCGCCCTTTGCCCGCCGTTAAGAACCCACGCCCCATCCACGTTGGATGCGGCGCGAGGATGGCTGAGATTATCCGCGGCCCTACTAAGGCCACGCTACTCTTGTTATCGGCTGATGATGGTGGGCGCTGCTGGGATTGAACCAGCGACCTCTACCGTGTCAAGGTAGCGTTCTCCCACTGAACTAAGCG
>CBFDBV010000451.1:0-3998 GCA_965603135.1 uncultured bacterium | reverse complement strand
CCTGGGCGGCGACCTGCGAGGCGACATTGATGACCTGCGCGTGACGGTAAAGCCCTCCGCGTGGAGTGAGGAGCGCCCGGTCAACGCGGCCATCTCGCGCACCGGGGAAGGCCTGGTGCACAGCGCGGACCTGACCGATGACGGGCTGCGCTTCGTGACCGACTACCGCGCGTATGACGACCACCTGAGCGCCACGGTGCAGGTCAGCGCGGACGACACGGCGGCGCGAGGCCGATGCCTGCAACTGGTCTACCGGCTGCCCCTGGAGCTGGCGGGATGGACCTGGAGCGCTGAGCCACGCGCCGAGAGCGCTATCGAGGCGCGCGGCAAGTACCAGGACGCGGTCGGCGTGGCCGGACATCCGCTGAGCCGGTATCCGCTGGCCTCCATCCGCAACGATTCGGTCGGCCTGGCGATGGCGACGCCGCTCGATGCGCCAGCGCTTCAGAGCTTTCACGCGGGCCCCGACGGCTTCGTGACGACGGTGGACCTGGGCCTGTCGCCGGAGGCGCCGAACGCTCAGGCGACCTTCACCCTCGTTCTCTACCGGCACAATCCGGCCTGGGGCTTCCGGGCCGCGCTGGAGCGCTACTACGCGCTCTTCCCGGCGCTCTTCGAGGTCAGGACGCGCCGCGCAGGAGCCTGGACCCTGCGCCTCCTCGACGCGGACGTGGAAAGCCCCGAGGACTTCGGCCTGGCGTTCTACGAATGTGGCGTGGCGGGCACCGAGGCGCGAGAGTACTGCCGCGCGCACGACATTGCGACGCTGCGTTACATTGAGCCGTGGGGGACGCGACAGACCTTCCCGGAGGCCGAGTCCAGAGCCGACCTGCCGCCCTACGAGGACAGGCTTGCCCAGGTGCAGACCTGGGCGCAAGAGCCGGACTCGGATGCGCGCTGGCTCGGCGCACCTCGTAACGTGATGGCGCAGGTGGTCCTGAACTCAATGCTCATCGGGCCCGAGGGCATCGCGGCCTTCCACGTGGACAAGTACACCCATTGGGCTCAGTGGTGGCAACTCAACACCGACCCCGACCTGCCGGAACCCAACCGTGCAGAGATGTCCCTCCAGTACCGGATAGAACCCGCGCTCGAGTGGGCCGACGGCATCTACGTAGACAGCGTGAGCTTCCGGCGTGCGGGCTCCGAGGACCACGCTGCGGCGCACTTCGCCGCGGCGAGCTGTCCGCTTGGGTTCTCGCTGAAGACGGGCACACCGGTGGTGCTCAGCGCATACGCCCATTGCGAGTTCCTGGAGTGGCTACGCGACTACCTGCACGAGCGGGACAAGCTGCTGATGTTCAACCTCTTCCCGCCGGCGACGCGGCTCTACGGGCATCTCGCCGACATCGCGGGCTGCGAGCTAAGCGGGCCCCAGAATGACGGTCAGGCGATGCAGCAGCGCATCTACGCCTATCACCGGCCGCTCTCGAACCTGTTGCAGTGGCGGTTCTCGGTGCTCAAGAGGGCTCCGGCGATGACCCCGGAGGAGATGGAAAACTACTTCGCCAACCAGCTCTTCTACGGCTTCTGGCCGGGCATCAGTACCGCCGGCGGAGGCACGGAGGAGGGCTATCGGCATATGCACAGGTACTTCCGCTCGCCGGAGCTGTACGAGCGCGACCGCACGCTCTTCAAGCGGTACATCCCGGTCTTCGATGCGCTGAACGAGGCGGGCTGGGAGCCGGTCACTCACGCGCGGTCGGACCGGCCGGAGGTCTGGGTGGAGCGCTTCGGCGGGACCGGCGGCACGGCCTACCTCACGGTCCGGAACTCGACTGACGAGGCGCAGGAGGCCACGCTGGCCCTGGAGCGAGGCTGGTGGGCCGAGGCGCTGAGCGGACGAGGCGAAGTCACGCTCACTCGAGTCCTCGCCGGGGCGTCCTGCGACACCACGGTGGACGGCGACAGTCTCCTCTGCCCGTTGCGCCTCAAGCCGCGGGCGACGCAGGTGCTGAGGGTTGAGGGAAACTGAGCCACTCAGCCGTTCTCTGTGGCTCGCCGCAGGCTTGCTACGAAACGCGTCACGATCTGCTGCACGTCGCGAAGTGCCTCAGTCTTGAGTTGGTTGTGGTAGTCCCGCATCACCATGGCAGCGTCGCGGGTGGCGCGCCTCTTCTGGAGGAAGAACAGCTCAAGGTTCCCTACGAGTTCAGTGAGGAGTTCGTCAGGCAGGGCTTTGGCAACCCGACGCGCGAGAGCCTCCGGGCTGGCGGCGCCATGGCGGATGAGCTGATAGACGTCATAGCCATCCTTGCCCTTGTCGTTCTCGTCCGCATACGCTCGCATCTTCATCAGGAGGAGGTCGGGCAAGGAGGCGATCGGAACGCGCGCCTCAGTTCGCGTACCGGACGGCAGCCGACCCCTGAGGCGCTGTGCATCGGCGCCCTCGAGATACCGACGACGCTCGGAGGACACGCCAAACATCAGGTCCACAGGCACCTCGTATGGCTTGCCGGCCACATCAACGATCCGTATCAGCCGATCAGTCATCTGGCCGTCTTCTGTGTATCCCGCGTCCAGGAGTGTGCCGCGCAGCCTGCGCGCGGCTACGGAAGGCAGGTCTCCCATCAAGTCCACATCCATAGTGCCTACGTAGTCCGAACCCACCTGACGGCCGCGGGCGGACAGCATGAGTTGCACGGCGTACCCGCCCACCACCACGATGTGACCTTCCCACGGGGCAAGCAGCTCCATGAGTTCCAAGAGAACAACTGTGCAAGCCTCGATCTGCTTCGGCTCGTATGCCATCGCTTCAGAAACCGATCACACGGTCGCGCAGGATGCCTGCGCCCTCCTCTGCTCTGCCGCCCATGCGGACGAGGTCCAGGTAGACCTGGACCGGTGATGCCAGAATGATGCCTTCGTTCCTCGTGGCGCCGTAGAACACGCCTTCATCCCACGGGGGCATGTTGACCATGAAGTTGCCGCCAGTCTCAACCGGTGTCGCCCTCAAGTCCCTTAGCAGGTCCTCGCATCCCAGAGAGAGGTAGGCCTGGATGGCGTGGGCGATCGCATACGGCGCCAGCAGGGAGCCCGCCAGCGTACCTGTGAGGGCGACTTGGTGTCCCACCTCGCTAGCACGGCGTGTCAGTACTCGTGCAGCGCGCGGGAGGTCTTCCGTCACGATGTGCCACGGCTGCCACTTCACCCGCCGGTGGCGGTAGTGCTCCGCCCACAGATCTAGGATCGCGGCGGCGTCGATGACGCGAATCCTGCCTTCACTGCGTTCGCAGAGTTCTTCCTCGACGAGGAGCCTGACAACGCGGTTAACCAGGGGCCGACTGGTGTCGGTGATCCTGACCAACTCGGCTTCGCGGCACTGCCGATCGGGCTCGGAGAGCAGGGCTCTGACCACCCGGCTGGACTTCGGCGCGAACACGCTCTTGAGCGGGCGCGGCTCGGTTTGCCCCTTACGCCCCTCTATGTCTATGTAGATGGGCCCCGCCGAGAGGTGCAGGTTGCCTCGCAGATCTACGTACCCTACGCCTAGCTTGCGGCAGAACTCCGCCAGTCTTGGGCCCAGATGGGGCGCCGCAATGACAGGTACGAGATCCGTGGTGTCCTCTGCGGGCCGGTCAACTAATTGGGCATACGCGGCCACGCGGGCCACACCGCTCGTCGTTGCTTGCGATTTGGCCTCAACGATGATGAGGTAGCGCCGTCCTTCATGTGACAACTCGAGCATGGCATCCGGCTCGTAGTCCCCTACCCGCGGATGCGTCACCGGGCGCAACTCGGCGCCAGGCAGGCGCGCTAGGGTATCCTTCAGGCTGACTACGGCTTCCGCTATGATATGCTGATGCACGTTTATGATGGTGGTATTATACTACATTACTACTTATCCATACAAGGGGATTATGATATATAGTATACAGTATTATGCAGTGTACGGCATGCGGTATGTAGCATAGTGAGGTCCGCCACTGAGCCGGTCAAGCGGGCGCCCGTGTCGGCAGACCGGTGAGCGTAATGACCGGCAGTTCCGGCCGGCAGTT
>CBFDBV010000450.1:0-4001 GCA_965603135.1 uncultured bacterium | reverse complement strand
CGCGCGGAGCAGGACTTGCGCTGTGGGACGACGAACTGCGCGCCACTGGAGGGAACCAACATGGCTGAGAGCACCGCTTCTCCACCGAACATCGTGTTCTTCTTCAGCGACCAGCAGCGCTGGGACACGGTCGGCTGCTACGGGCAGCCGCTCGACGTGACACCCAACCTCGATCAGATGGCATCCGAGGGCGTGCGCTTCGAGAACGCCTTCACGTGCCAACCCGTGTGCGGCCCGGCCCGCTCGTCGCTTCAGACCGGCAAGTACCCCACCGAGACGGGGTGCTTCACCAACAACATCCACCTGCCGCTGGACGAGAAGACCATCGCACACTGGTTCTCGGAGTGGGGCTACGAGGTCGGCTACGTGGGCAAGTGGCACCTCGCCTCGACCGCGCCGGAGATCAACCACCGCGACCAGCCCGTCCCGCCCCAGTACCGTGGTGGCTGGAAGGACTTCTGGGTGGCCTCGGATGTGCTGGAGTTCACCTCGCACAGCTACGATGGTCACATGTTCGACGCCGAGGGCAACAAGGTCATCTTCGACGGCTACCGCGTGGACTGCGTGTGCGACGTGGCGCTGGACTACTTGCGCCGGCGCGAGAGCGACAGGCCGTTCTTCCTGTTCGTCTCCTTCATCGAGCCCCACCATCAGAACGACCACAACCGCTACGAGGGCCCGCACGGCTCCAGCGAGCGCTGGGCGGACTACGAGGTGCCCGGCGATCTGGTGGGCACCGAGGGCGACTGGCGCGAGAACTTCCCCGACTACCTGGGCTGCTGCAACAGCCTGGATCACAACCTGGGGCGGATGCGCGAGACGCTGGCCGAGCTGGGCATCGCCGACGAGACGCTGCTCATCTACACCAGCGACCACGGCTCGCACTTCCGCACCCGCAACAAGGAGTACAAGCGCGCCTGCCACGAGGGCTGCCTGCGCATCCCGATGGTGATGAGCGGGCCGGGCTTCACCGGCGGGCAGGTCGTCCCCAACCTGGTCAGCCTCATAGATATTGCGCCGACCTTCCTGGAAACCGGCGGCATACCTGTGCCCGATCACATGCACGGCCGGCCCCTCCAGGGCCTGGCCGATCCCGCCCAGGCGGGACACGCCGATTGGCCCGACCACGTCTTCGCCCAGATCAGCGAGAGCCAGACCGGGCGCTGCGTGCGGACCGAGAGGTGGAAGTACTCGGTCTCCATGCCCGAGCGGAAGCTGGACAGCCCGTTCTACCACGAGGAGTTCCTCTACGACCTGGTGGAGGACCCACACGAGCGGAATAACCTCGTGTCTGACGCTGACCTGGCCGACGTGCGGGCGGAACTGGCAGAGATGCTGAGGGCCGACATCGCCCGGGTCGAGGGCCAGGAGCCGGAGATCCGACCGGCGGAGGGTTGATCCAACTCAGGCGCAGCAAGCGGCGGCGGGCTTCTGACCTGCCTGCGGATAGGCGCCGCCAAGCACCTGACGCACGGGAGTGAAGCTGATGAAGGCGGAAGGCGTTGTCCAACTCGCCGCATTGCTCGTGACCGTGGCGCTGGCGTCCGCTGTCTTTGCAGATCGCCTGCCCGGGGAGTACTACAACGAGCTGCACCTGGGCTACGAGACGCCGCACACCCCGTGGGCGAAGCCGCTGGCCGGTGGGAAGGTGCGCGCGTTCTTCATCGCGCCCACCCACGCCGCGCGGGAGGTCGCCGAACTTGCCCAGCGCCTTGATATGCAGGTGGGCGGGCGAGATTGGCAATCCAATACCGCAGGCTCGGAGCTTCGGAGCTGGCAGTCTATCAAGTCGGGTTCGGGTGGTGGCAGATGGGCGGGTACTGCTGGGGCACTGTGGTGATATCCAGCATCCCGCAGAAACGGGGAATGGCCGCGGCGGAGGGCTCCGGCAGGAAGGGGAGCCACCTGGGGCTCAACCAGGATGACTGATTGCCGGAACCCCCCGCCAAACCTTGAAACAGAGGCATACGCTTGCAGTTACAGCGCCGCTGGCAGCGAAGGAGAGCCACGTGTTTTTCGATGGGCCTCCTTACACTGCACCGGCAACGTCAGAAGCTTCCCAGCGCCTCCTTGTCGTCCTCGTCGAGGGGTATTACGTCCTCGGGTGCCTGCTCAGCGGCCGGCTTCTCTAACGTAGGTTTCGCTGCGCCTGCCGCCGGCGCGTCCCCGCCGCCGACCAGCTTGAGTGACGTGCCTGCCGCCTCATGCGCGGCTGGGGCGCGACCAGACGACCCGGCGGTGGCTCCGGCCGCAGCGCTGAGCGTGAACCTGTCAGCCATGTTGCGGAGTTCCTCAGCCTGGGCGCTGATCTCCTCGGCGGCGCTGGCCGACTCCTCGGAGTTGGCCGCGTTCTGCTGGGTGACCTGGTCCATCTGGCCCACCGCAGTGTTGACCTGCTCGATGCCCTCAGCCTGCTCGTTGCTGGCTGCCGCGATCTCAGCTACCAGGTCGTTGACCTTCCGTATGCCATCCACGATTTCCTCAAAGGACTCGGTCACCTCCTGACTGATGGTGACGCCGCCCTCGGCGTTCTTGACGGATTCCTCGATCATGTCAGAGGTGTTCTTGGCGGCCTCGGCGCTGCGCTGCGCCAGGTTCCGCACCTCCTCCGCCACCACCGCAAAGCCCTTCCCGGCGTCTCCGGCGCGAGCCGCCTCCACTGCGGCGTTGAGCGCCAGCAGGTTGGTCTGGAAGGCAATCTCGTCAATGGTCTTGATGATCTTGCTGGTCTCCTCCGACGACTTCTGGATCATGCCTATAGCCTCAGACATCCGGCCCATGGCTTGCCCGCCCTTGTCGGCGTCGGCACCCGTACCTTCGGCCAGGTTCTTGGCCTCATCGGCGTTGCCAGCGTTCTGCTTGGTCATCGAAGACATTTCTTCGAGGCTGCTGGAGATCTCTTCAAGGGCGCTGGCCTGCTCGGCGGCGCCTTCGGCGAGGCTCTGGCTGCCAGTGCTGATCTGCCCGCCCGCCTCGGCGAGTTGCACGACTGCCGCGGCGACGGGGCCCAATGCTTCGTCCATCGCGTTTACGGTATTGTTGACGCCCTCGACTATCTTAGCGTAGTCGCCCTGGTGCTTGGCGGCGTCGGCCCGAATGTCCAGCTTCCCCTCCGCCACGGCATCGGCGAGCATGTTCGCATCCTCGATCAGGGCGTTCACCGCCTGGATGGCGAGGTTGAGGTTGTTCTTGATCTCGTTGAAGTCGCCCTGGTACTCGTCGGTGATCAGCTCCGGGATATCGCCCTTGGAGATACGGTCCACATACTCCGCGGCGACGTTCAACGGGCCGATGACCGCATCAAGGGTGTTGTTGACGCCCTCCACGATCGCGGCGTAGTCGCCCTGATGCTTGGATGCGTCAGCGCGCGTGTCGAGCTTGCCCTCCACGGCAGCCTGGGCCAGCACGTTCGCGTCGGCAACCAGGGCGTTCACCGCGTCAATGGCGAGGTTGAGGTTGTTCTTGATCTCATTGAAGTCGCCCGCGTAGTCGTCAGTGATCAGCTCCGGGATGTTGCCCTTGCCGATCCGTTCAATGTACTCGGCGGCGACGTTCAAGGGGCCGATGACCGCGTCAAGGGTGTTGTTGACGCCCTCGACGATCGCGGCGTAGTCGCCCTGATGCTTTGAGGCGTCAGCGCGCGTGTCGAGCTTGCCCTCCACGGCAGCCTGGACCAGCACGTTGGCGTCGGCCACCAGAAGGCCGATCGCCTCAATGCAGGCGTTGAGGTTGTTCTTGATCTCGTTGAAGTCGCCCTGGTACTCGTCTGTGATCAGCTCCGGGATGTCACCCTTGGAGATGCGGTCCACGTACTCAGCCGCGACATTCAACGGCCCGATGACCGCGTCAAGGGTCTTGTTGACGCCCTGCACGATCTTGGCGTAGTCGCCCTCGTGCTTCGAGGCGTCAGCGCGCGTGTCGAGCTTGCCCTCCACGGCAGCCTGAGCCAGCACGTTGGCGTCGGCTACCAGAAGGCCGATCGCCTCAATGCAGGCGTTGAG